>JAFGEK010000180.1 GCA_016931625.1 Deltaproteobacteria bacterium
ACTGCAGCAGTAATAAAAAGACTAATTAGACCAATGATTATAATTTCAACGCGATTAGCAATATATGATGAAAACAAAGAAATATTACGACCAAAATTAGCTGTAGTATTTTTCCAAATTAACAGTAGTATTATCAGAACTAATACCGCGAAAATGGTTGTTAGACGTGATGCGGCAATGCTTCTCTCCCACTCAAAGGGGGTCATGCCAGTGCCGACAGCCATCATAATCGTACCATTTGTTGAATTAATAACTGGGGCAAAAACTGTAGCAACTGCACCATATGTGTCAGTTTGTGTTCCAAATCCTACTACCGAGCCACTATATAATACCTTTTGTATCATCAATGAAAAGGCATCTTGATTAAGGTTGGGATGAACACTCCAAATTATCTCTTTTTCGGCATTAGTAGAATAAATAAGCAATTTTTTTCTATATTCAACGACACTGTGTATAACGGCTCCTGATAACAATGAAGTTGATGAATACATTTGCTTTTGTAATTGTTTAAAAGCATTATTTTGTTTATCGGTATCAGTAAAATCCAAATTACTGATGAGCGAAGTATCAATTTCTTCTGCTAAATTAGTTGTTATATTCCATAATTCACGTTGTATGTCTTGCTGCCGCATAGCAGCACTCCAATTCATCGCTGAAGCGCCTGCTATTAACAAAGCAATAATAACGAGGTGAAATGTTGCACTTGCTAATACATCAGCACGCATACTCGGCGGCAGCAAGCCACGCTGATGCAAATTAAGACCAATAACTACTAATAAGCCAAAACCGATAAGAAAGATTTGAACTGATATACCAGTAATCTGAGCAAAGCTTTCATAATTTAACCAAGTTGAAGGCCAAAAAGCGACTTCAGGGGCAACCATACCCCAAATAATTGACATGCAAAAAATCGATACCGATGTTAATTGTAAACCAAAACGCCCTAGACTCTTGCCATAACCTTGAGAAGCCCGCCACATCGTAACTGATGTTAGTAAGCCACCAGGTAATATTAAAATATAGCAACGTAAATTATTCCAGGATTCAATTCCCTGGTAGACTCCAAGAAGTACAACAATAATGAAAAATCCTAAAGTACTCCATCTACCTATGGTTTTCCGAAAACTTTTTCTGCCAAATTCAAAAAGTGCAGCCGCTGTTGCTGTTAATATAAACAAACGAACCATAACTATCGGTTTAGGAAACTTAGCTATAGGCTCTAATATTTGCAGCCAATCATGTACGCTAGTGCCTAAACAAAAAAGACAAAGCCATAACCAAGGCAATTGAGTTTGTGTATCAACACGACGAAGGTTGAAGCACACCCATGATGCTAAAAGCAGCAATAGACTGCTAAGGAAGAAAAGGCAGTCCACTTGCACGATTAATTACCGATGTATTCCTACTCCCAAAGGAGGTTTGGGTTAATTACTACTTTTTTTATTATACAGTAAAACATAGGTAAACCCTACTAATATAAATCAAATAAAATGCTCTTAAAAATTTATATTCTTTTAATCATTTGCAATGCTTAATTCATTACCCAGCAGTTTCTCTGCTGTTGCGAAAACTGATTTCTGCCATGTTGGTGAGGCAAAATAATTAGCGAGTCTATCTCCAGAAGGTAACATTAACTCACTAGCTTCCCAGATTAAGCTAGAATTATCGCGATATTTAATGCGTCCTTGATCTACAAGATTAGTAGCATTTGCTAAGGTAACGTTGGCCAGTAATCGACGCAGAGCGCGAAAACAACCTTCCGCTCTAGGATCAAGAAAATGATAAACTCGTCCAGCAAGAACTGCAGTATGATAATGGGCTGGACGAATTAAGATACCTTCAAAACGCAAACGTTTTCCCATTTCTACTAAAAATTGATGCATCTCTTGAGCTAGACCAAGACCAGGATACTCTTGCAAAGGCAGGCGTGGTTTAGTTGGACTAAACGATAGAGTTGGATTTTGCATACGCAACCACTCAATATATAAAACTAAAAGCGGTGGGCCTGATATATGTTTTGTAGCTGGTATCGTTCGTTTACTAAGCACTAACTCAAGTAATAAATGACGCTGTTCTCGTTGACGTTCAGATATTCCATCAATACGAACGATTTGTGCTTCATAGTTTTGTGAATCAACCGTAACGCGCAGATCATAAAAACCACATGCGGCTATTTTACCTAATAAACCATAGCGTTCTAGTGCAAATTCGATACCCGCAGCCGAATAATATTCGAGCAGTAAATTTTGTGGTCGTCGACCGTTGCCTGGCAAAAAGTCCGATTCGGTGAGGATAAAATCGTCAAAACGTTGCAGTTGCCAGGGATCAATTTCGCGAGAAATCTGTTCAAAATGATAGCGCAGCTTTTCTGCAGGGGAGCGATCCACTTGAGTAATACCTGATAGCATCCAACGAATGAAATTTGCTGTGCATTGCCAAGCCCCGGGACTATAGCCCCCTGCCATAGTAACTACTACTGAGGCTCCTATTGCTGCTGCTGTGTTAATTACATAGCGGTCACGGGCAAACACACCTTTGGGGGATAAATTAAAATCTCCGAGTTGATCTCCAGCTAAAACATCTGCACCCGCAATATAAAAAATTAGTTTTGCACCATGCACAATCAGAGATGGTTTTAAAATATCTTCAAGCATTGCAAGATACTCTTGATCTTTAATTCCGGGAGAAATGGCAATATTGCGACAATTTGAAGACTCTAAACTAGTCCATGATGAACCATGTATAGAAAGCACAAAAACACTTGTATCATCATAAAAAGCCTCTAAGTTGCCATTACCCTGATGAAAATCGAGATCAATAATTGCAATCGGACTAGAAAAACCACGAGCTCTTAGAGCTTTAATGGCCACAGCTACATCATTAAAAATGCAAAAACCAGCGCCATTATTTGGGCTCGCGTGGTGAAAACCTCCTCCTAAATTAAAACCAATTTGCATGTCGCCACGAGCCACCGTAAATGCTGCTTCCATGGTACCACCGACCGCTCGTCTCTGCGCCGTAAGCCAAGCATCAATCTCGACCTGCTCAGGAAGTAAACCAAAGATACCTCCTAACACTTCTTTATTTGTAACTTGTTCAAGATAACTTAGTGAATGCACTAAATTAAGATCTGCAAACTCTGCTAATGGCGCTTGATTTACAGCTTCACGTCTTAACAAACCCAATTGGGTCAAGCGAAGCAGAGCACGTTCGGCACGATCAGTTTGCATGTGTGCGACTTGACGATTTATCGATATAGCCGGAGCGGCGTAGTCGCGGTGATACCATAAACCTACATATTTATTAATTCTTTTTAGGGCTCGCCACCGATACCACCACCACATATAAAGTAAGATATCAGGGGCTGAAAAAATATCATAATGTTAATTACCAAATCATGCACACGGTATCAGGGGGTGCGCCCCTAATTTATTTGCGAGGCTTCATCAAGTAATTGCATCGCAATATCGATCGCTTTTCGCGTTTTTTCACGTAACTTCGCCTCGTTTTCACCCTCTTGCTCGGCGTGACTGCGAGCTTCGTTCAATTTTTCAATTTCTTGTTGTAGTTCTTCTCTCTCGGCAGCAAGTGATTTTACTTTATCAACTAATTGCCCAATTTTATCCGCAAGTACTTCCTTTTCATTCTCTGCAGAAGCGCATGCTTGTTTCATATCTTCAAGACTTCGTTGAGCCTCATCAAGTTGACTTTGCGATGCTTCAACCTGTTCTTTATATTTATTAATTTCACGCTCAATACTAGCAAGTTTCTTTTTAGCTTCTATACCTTCGCGACCACGAGAACTTTCTTGTAAAAGTCGATCATTAAACTCAAGTTCTTTTTGCTCGATTGTTTCTTCCATTTTTTGCACTTTAAGGCGTAACTGCTTATTTTCGTTGCGCAGTGCTTCGATAGCCTCATTGTTCACTGCTGATGATGAACCGCGAGCTCTAAATGAGCCGGTATTGCCTGAACTGGCCGCCAAACCACTTAAAGTTACGTTATCATTCGAAGTTGATGCTGCTGCAGAAATAGACGCACTTGACGTCGATGCTCTCTGAGCTGGCGGAGCTGGCGGTGGTGGTGCCGATGCATGGGTAGGTCCATCTGGAATTTCTGTCTCAATTTCGATTTCAGCATCATCAGCACTATCGTCAATATCAACGGAAAGCTCTTCAAGAGAAACATCAACTTCGTGGATTTCTGTAGCATTAAATCGCATATAAGATGCTAAAACATTAGTAATTTCTTCGTTGCTATATGGTTTTTTAAGGTATGCCTCGGCTCGAGTTTTTAGCTTTTTATGTTGCTCAAATGTCTCAACAGTCGCTTGACTCGAAGTTAGCAATAGCGGAATTCTTCCAAGTTCAGGATCTTTTTTAAGTTTGTTGCAAATAGAATAGCCGCTAACCCGACTTAACTCGACACATAGTACTATAGCATCAGGTTTAAATGAACGAGCGAGACTAACACCTTCGCCGCCATCTGCGGTTACTTTGGTCTGAACACCCTTTGCCTCTAGCAGCTGCGTCAAAGAAGTAGCTACAGCGGCATCGCTTTCGATTATTAGGACGCGAGCCATAAATAACAGTATATGGGCTGTTACCCTTATTGAGCAAGACTCTTTGATGCAAACATAAAATCTAAAGTTAGGGACATACCCTTATATCTATGCAATAATAAAAAAAATCATATACTTATTTGCTAGCATGTCAGATTCTTGCTACGAATTTTATAAGAACACATGATATGACTTTCTATCGAGGCAATAATATTTAAACCACGTGGCTTGTTAAGGAGGGCCAAAAAGGCCTCGTTATGCTTGACGTTCATCGCCCTTATCCTGGAGTTATTCTGCTTGTAAGCACTAATGGATCGGTGCTTTTTGGCGCTCCTGCAGATGCATTTAAGGCGACTAAAGCCTGTTGCCAGCGTTATAAATTGCCATTTCCACGCGTATTGGTAGCACCACAACGAATGCTCGTTGATTTTACTCCTCAATTTGCTCCTGAGTTTTTCTTATACGATTTTCTATTTGTTCATGGAGCTGCATTTAAACCAGATCTCCAAAACGAACGACTTACTCTCGTTCTTGACGCAGATCGCATAGAAAACGAATTACGTGCTCTTTCATTGACTTTAAATGGTCCATCAAGAGACGAACTCACTAATTACCGTGATGCAGAAGGTAAAACCATTTTAGATGCTAAAACTGTCTCCTTACTCGCAGATATAAGTGAGCATTTGGCTATTAAAAAAGACCATCGCCCACGACGTCTCGAGGAAATGGTATCTGCTATTGCCTTTGACCAAAATGGCAGTGTCGACTTACTTGATTCGACTTTGCAAGTAATACGTACTGGTCCGGCAAATTTTTTAGTGCGCAGCAGCAACTCTGAGGTTGAAATCAATCTTGATTTTGAGACCCCAATTACGCCGTTTTCGACTTTACCAGTTCCGATTGAAGATCAAACACCAGCCAGTTTTGCACTTAAATCTTTGGGTACTCGCAGTGGTTTTGATCTTACTGGTCCTACTACTGGATTTTTGCTTTGGTTAAATGGTCACGCGGTTTTATACGACGGTCCGGTTGGTACTCGTTATCTGCTCGAACGCCAGGGTATTAATCCTAATGATATTAGTGCGGTTGTACTTAGTCATTGTCATGAAGATCATATGGGTTCATTTATTGATCTTATTCTCGGAGGTCATAAACCAAAATTATTTACTGCCGAGCCCATCTATCGTTCAATGCTGCAAAAATTAAGTCACCAACTACGTCTGACAGATAAAGAAGTTGCATCTTTTATAGATTATACGCGAATAACTCCAGGCACTCCTCTTGATGCTTTTGGGGCAACTTTCAACTTTTTCTATACCATTCATTCAATACCTACCATTGGCATGTCTGTAACTATGCGGGGTCCAAGTGATATTCATCGGATACAGATATCTGGTGATACTATGAGTCATCACGGACTCGATGAATTAAAAGCTGCAGGTGTTATTGACAGCGATACCCATTTACGTATGCGTAACCTTATTCCAGCACGGGTAAATAAAGGGGCAATCTATCTTGCTGATGTTGGTGAAGCAATTATTCACGGCAATCCCCAAGACTGGGAAGGCAATCCTAATCGTATTCTATACTACCATTGCCCTGATGATGATCATACCCGTGAGTTTGGTCATGAAGTAGCAAAACCAGGCGTTACTAATACTTTAATCGAAGCTCCACGTTTTCATCCCGCAGTTCCAGGACGTCTTTTACAAGCCTTATCGTTTATGAATTTTACTGATCCAGGATGGCTAACTACATTTTTGCACCGTGGACGTATTCGTCGTGCTGCGGCAAATGAAGTGTTAGTACGATCTGGCACAAATAGTGGTAACCTCTCAATTATTATTAGTGGTGCAGCAGAAGTTCGTAATGCTGAAGGAACGATACTTACTGAACTGCGACCAAGTGAGTTATTCGGAGCTATCGAGTTAGTCGATAACCAACATCACTATAGTGCAGAAGTACGATCTATTACTCCTACTGAAGTATTCGAAATTGATGGCACTTTAATTACTGAATACGTTGAAGCTAATAATTTACAGGAAACATTAACACGTACTTGGCAAAACCGTCCTAATATTGACTCTGCCCGCTTATTCCGCACAATTGATGCGCCGATTAAAAGTCGTATAGCTGCCCTTGGTACTGAAGAAAAGTATGTAGCCGGTGGTGTAATTTATACTCAAGGAGCAATAGCTGAAGATTTCTTCTTGTTAACCGAAGGGCGTGTAGCCCTCGATGTTGATGGACAAATCGTACGTGAAATTAACGCGGCAGACGAAAATAATTTCTTTGGTGAAATTGCAGCAATAGTTCCGCACCGTCGTCGAAGCAGTACGGTTAAAACGCTTACCCCTGTGAGTACCTTGCGATTACCAGGCAAAGAATTACGTCGCCTAGTAGTTGATGAAATGGCTTTTCGTTATACAATAGTTATGACTATTAAAAAAAATGTCGGTTAACGATTTAATATTTAAAGAACAATAAAATTATACGTAATTATGGCTCTTCACCAGCTAATTTTATTAGACTTTGAAGACCGTAGCGTAAATTAGAAATCAATTTTTCGTTAAGTTGATTATTTGCTAGATTTGCCGACTTGCTTGGGGAACCCGTTCCTAAGCTTGTAGATAATTCTGTTTGGATAAATATATTATTCCCTCTAAGATTTGATTCAGCATTATCAGATTGTGAGTTTATAGCTGTTGGTGGTGTAGTTTGCTGCAATTCAAGGTTAATATTTTCAACTTCAACATTGCTATTTTGATCAGGTTCAAAGCTAACCAACGATTGGCGAGACATAATACGTCGCCGAGCACCTGCAAGGGTATAGCGCTCATCATAGAGAAGGCGTTTGATTTCACGAAATACTTCAACGTCGCGATAGCGATATCGTCGTTGGTTCGAAACTGATTTGCTCGGACGAATTGCGGCAATTTCACTTTGCCAATAGCGCAATACGTGTGCTTGCACACCAACTAACTGCGCCACTTCGCCAATCTTAAAATACAACTTATCCGGGATCGGCGATGACGACCCGAGCTCTTTTTGTTGGCTCGGAATAGCAGCCACGGGTTACCCCTCAGCTGCTGCAGCGCCACCTTCGACCAATTCGCCATTTAGTATGCTTTTAAGCACTTGCGAAGGCTTAAAGGTCAAAACCCGGCGTGCTGAAATCTCGATTACATCACCGGTTTGGGGATTGCGACCAACACGAGAGTGTTTGTCACGGATTTCAAAATTACCAAACCCGCTAATTTTAATCTTTTCGCCCTTTTCGAGCGTTTCTTTAATGGTATCGAAAACCATCTCAACAATGTCGGCTGATTCTTTTTTAGAAAAGCCAATTTTGGCGTGGATAGCTTCGACTAAATCTGCTTTTGTCATAGCTAATAAGCCTCCCGAATGTTTGGATGGCTATATGTCATGAGGCGCTGCGAACCTCAACCTGAAATTGCTTTTTAAGTGCATCTTGTACAAAGTTAAATGCTTCACTTACTTCAGAATCGGTAAGCGTACGTTCACGACTACGATAATCAATCGCAAAAGCAAGACTTACATGTGAATCAGAAATTGGTTTTCCTTTATAAACATCAAAAAGTCGCACTTGCTCAATTACTTCTGAACCAAGTTTACCACCAGCATTCTGAAGTAAAAAAGCTCGAATTTTTTCAGCTGGTATGTTGCAAGGCGCAATAATAGCAATATCACGTCTAGTTTTAGGATATTTTGGCAATGGTTTATAAGAAATTTTATTTCGCAATGCAGCAAAAGATGCTAATTCAATTTCAGCCACATAAACAGGCCCACAAATATCAAATTGTTCACATATTTCTGGAAGCAATTGGCCTGCATAACCTATGGCACGATCTTCAAGGCTAATCGTAGCAGAACAATAGGGATTTAATATACTTTTAGTAGCAGGCATGCTGCGAATTGGTTCGGTAAGCTGAAATGTTTGTGATAAATCTTCAATAATACCAGATAAATCGCTAAAATCGACGTTCTCTCCTCTTTCATACCATAAACTTTGATAGCGCCCTCCACATATTAAAAGGCCCGCAACTAAATTCTCTTGAGGTAAATCTCGATCTCGAGGATCTTCATCTTCAACCTTATCGCGTGAAGAAAAAACACTCCCAATTTCGAAAATGCGGATGTCTTTTTGACCAAACCGCTGATTATGGCTTAAAACGTTTAATAAACCAGGAAGCAAACTCGTGCGTAGGGCTGACAGCTCTTCACCTAAAGGATTAATAATTTTTAACGGCTCACCTTTTTCAGGAGCTAGTAGCTTCATAATTGCTGGATTACCAAAGCCAAAGGTAACAACCTCAGAACAACTACTGGCTATTAAGCGAGCACGCAAAATATCTTTTAGCGTATCACTTCCAGCATCATAATAATATTCAGTACCGGTATCAGGCAGACGCTCAGGTATTTTATCGTATCCGTAGCGTCGAGCTAATTCTTCAATTATATCAACTTCACGCATGAGATCTGGACGAAAACTCGGAACAATAACTCGTATGGCTGCCTCTGTACGTCCAGCGACACGTATCTCTAAGGGTTCTAAAAGTTGGACGATAGTCTCGGCATTCAATTCAATACCAAGCAGACGTTTGACACGAGCAAAACGAATCGGCACCTCACGGGTAAGTTCTAACTTTGCAGCTACCTCAAAATAACCCTTTGCTACTTCACCCTCAGCAATCTCAACTAATAATTGCGCACAACGATCAATCGCCCTAATAACCGCACCAGGATCACAGCCACGTTCAAAACGCATTGATGATTCTGTACGCATTGCATGTCTTTTTGCAGTACAACGAACGCGTGCAGGGTCGAAATAGGCACTTTCAAGTAATACCGTTGTTGTTGTTGCAGTAACTTCAGAATTTTGACCGCCCATTACTCCCGCAAGGGCCAAAGCACGACGACTATCAGCAATAAGCAGATCATCTTCACCAAGCCTAATATCGTTGCCATCAAGAGTTTTGATTTGCTCATCTTTTTGGGCATGGCGTACATGCAGAGTTGGCAGACCTTCTTCACTAGCAATTTGACTAATATCAAAGGCATGCAAGGGCTGCCCCATCTCAAGTAAAACATAGTTAGTTGCATCGACAATGTTGTTAATTGAGCGCATCCCTGCTTGTTCAATGCGATTAATTAGCCACTTTGGTGACGGACCAACTTTTACATGGCGAACAACTCGAGCGACATAACGTTTGCAGCCATTAGTATCGTCAATAATTACTCGTGCTAACGAGCGTATTTCCGGACCTTTTTCAGTCAAACGAAAAGATGGCAACTTTAATTTTTTACCGGTGGCTGCAGCTATTTCACGTGCAACACCGATATGCGATAATAAATCAGGACGATTAGGAGTGATACCCAAAGTTATACTTGGCCCAATACCGGCAATTTCTAAGACATTCGAGCCAATTTCAGCATCATTGCCAAGATCCCACAGACCTTCACTAGATGATTCAAGACCTAAATCTGCACGCGAACATAACATGCCAGCGCTCTCAATACCGCGAATTAAGCGTGGTTCAATATCAAAAGCTGGTACTTGCGCACCAATTGGCGCAAAAGGTGCTCGCATACCAACGGTAACATTAGAAGCACCACAAACAACTTGATGCCTGGCTTTGCCATCAAACACTTTGCAGACATGTAAACGATTAGCATTTGGATGCTCATCACATTCTTCAATCAAACCTACGATAACTTTTTTTACTTTGGCAGCAGAGTCTCGTACTGCTTCGACTTCAATACCTACAGCGGTAAGCTTTTGCACCAATTGGGGCAACTCGGGCAATTCAACAAATTCACTAAGCCAATTCAGACTAATTTCCACTAGCTACTCCTTGTGTCCTTGCTCATCCAAATTGGCGTAAAAAACGCAGGTCATTTTCAAATAAAACGCGTATATCATCTATGCCATAGCGCAGCATCGCGATGCGTTCGATACCCATGCCAAAAGCAAAACCCTGTACTTTTTCAGGATTGTAGCCAACAGCCTCAAAAACCGCAGGATCGATCATACCAGAGCCTAAAATCTCTAACCAGCCAGTCCCCTTGCAAACACGACAAGTACCTCCTACTCCACCGCAAGCGCTACAACTTACGTCGACCTCGGCTGAAGGCTCAGTAAAAGGGAAGAAACTGGGACGAAAACGTACTTTTGCTCCGACACCAAATAAGCGCTCTGCTAAACGGTGTAAAACCCCTTTTAAATCAGCAAATGTGACTTTTTCATCAACCCAAAATCCCTCTATTTGATGAAATACTGGCGAATGTGTAGGGTCAATATCATCGTTACGAAAAGTCATACCTGGAGCCACAATCCGTAACGGTGGCTTTCGGCCTAACATAACTCGTGTTTGCACATTTGAAGTATGCGGTCGTAGAACAACCTGCTCAGTAATGAAAAAAGTGTCTTGCATATCACGAGCAGGGTGGTTTGCTGGAATATTTAACGCCTCAAAGGTATACCAATCATGCTCGACTAAAGGACCTTCGGCTACAGAAAATCCTAATTCTGTAAGGATACGAATCACTTCAGCTTCAACCAGACGCAGCGGATGTGGCGCACCAGCAATCACACGGCGACCTGGTAAAGTTACATCATAGCTACCTGCTTTTTGCTTTTGCTTAACCGCTACAGCATTAATACGTTTTTGTGCTGATTCTAAAGCGGCTTCGATCGCTTGTTTGACTTCATTGATACGTTGACCAGCTTGCGGGCGTTCATTAGCAGCAAGTTCACGCAAACCCTGCATAGCCTTGCCAATGGCACCCTTTTTCCCCAGATACTCAGAACGTATTTGGGTAATATCGTGCTCAGTAGTTGCGTTTTGCAGCTTTACTAAAACTGCATCTTCAATACGTTTAAGATCTTCCATGCTCACGTAGAGTCATATAAATTACCGCTATCGCTATAACCACGGTTATAAGAATTTACTTAAGAAAACTCTAGCGCCGCTATTAAAGCTAGCAATACAACACTAAAGAGCTTGTTTAGCAGCATTAGCGATGGCACTAAATGCTGTTGCATCGCTACGTGCTAACTCGGCAAGCACGCGGCGATCGATCTCGATCTTTGCCCGTGAGAGACCTGCTATAAAACGGCTGTAAGAAAGGCCCAAAGGTCGTACCGCCGCGTTAATACGAGCTATCCATAAACTACGATATTGTCGCTTTGCTTGTTTACGACCACTGAAAGCATACGCCAGAGCACGATCAACTGTCTCTTTTGCGGGGGCGAATAATTTACGCCGCCCACCATAGAATCCCTTAGCGCGTTTAAATACGGCCTTACGGCGCGCGCGTGTTTTTGGTCCACCTTTTGTGCGAGGCATGATTTATACTCCTAAAAAAATAATCGCGGGTGTACTCGGAGCTAAATTAACCTTAGGCATATGGCAATAAGCTTTTTGCCATAGCTTCATCAGCAGGACCGAGTAATTTTCCACCACGCAGATTGCGCTTACGCTTACGCGATTTGTTTGAAAAGTTATGCTGTTTGCCTTTACGTCCAACTTTCACCCGACCTTTGCCAGTGACCGAATAACGCTTAGCAGCAGCGCTTTTTGTCTTCATCTTAGGCATGTAAAATCCCTTTTGGTTACAAACCTACTGCTTAGCATTAGGCGCAACCACCATAATCATATTACGACCTTCAAGCTTTGGCATTTGCTCGATGGTGCCAAGATTTTCAGTTTTCAAGCTTTCAACCACACGTTCGAGGATTCGGCGTGCAATCTCTTGATGAGTAATTTCACGCCCACGGAACATCATTGTTACCTTGGTTTTGTGGCCATCACTTAAAAACCTCTTGATGTGCTCAACCTTAGTAAGAAAGTCGTGTTCCTCGATTTTTGGTCTAAACTTGACCTCCTTAACAACCATGCTCGCTTGATTTTTGCGAGCCTCGGCTGATTTTTTCTTTTGCGCATATTTGAACTTGCCATAATCCATAATTCGGCAAACTGGCGGTCGACTATCAGGGGAAATTTCAACAAGATCTAACCCCATTTCAGTCGCCTTCTGCATGGCAAGTTCTGGCGGCATTATTCCGAGTTGCCGACCTTCGGGATCGATAACACGGATTTCTCGCGCTCGGATACGATAATTAATCCGTAAATCGCCATTGTTTTGACTGGGCTTTGCGATAGTTTTCTCCTTAATTAAAAAAAACCAGGTGTTACCCCGGCACGTTCGCACCTTCTCACCCAGGTCGTCAAATATTCGACTGCATCACTATCTACACAATAATTCATTGGTGATAGGAGGCAAGGCCGCGGCTTTTAACACGAGGGAAATTGCCTGGTCAAGCGGCATTTGCCCTTGATCACCTTTCTTGCGCCAACGCAGCGATACTGCACGAGCTTGCATTTCTTTATTACCAAGCACCATTACAAAAGGAATCTTGGCAAGTTCAGCTTCGCGAATTTTGAACCCAAGTTTTTCGTTTCGCTCTTTTAGACTAACTCGAACGCCACGTTCACGCAATGCTGTAACTACCTCGCGACCATAGGACAATAATTCATCATTTACGGTTAGTACCCTTACTTGTTCAGGAGCCAACCATACAGGAAAATCACCAGCCGTATGCTCAATCAAAATGCCAATAAAACGCTCAAGTGAACCTAAAATAGCACGATGAATCATTACTGGACGGCTATCACTGCTTTGTTCGTTGGTATAGGCAAGATTAAAACGACGCGGCAAACCATAATCTAACTGAATTGTAGATAATTGATGCCAACGACCAATAGCGTCACGAACTTGAAAATCAAGTTTTGGACCATAAAAAGCGCCATCGCCAGCATTAAGCGTATATTGCAAACCTGCAACTTGTAGAGCTTTCTCTAGAGTTTTCTCAGCATGCTGCCAAATTTGATCCCATGAAGCCCGTTCATCCGCACTTAATTCTGGCTCATTACCTAAAGATTTCTCAGGGCGAGTTGAAAGAAAAACTTTCATCTCAAGACCAAAATGAAGAAATACATCTTTGATCATAACTACTTGTTGACGTATCTCATCAAGAATTTGATCTTCACGGCAAAAGATATGTGCATCATCTTGAGCAAAAGAACGCACACGCGTTAATCCTGCTGTTACACCAGAGCGCTCATAGCGATGTATACGTCCAAAATCAGCCATACGTATTGGCAAATCACGGTATGAACGCTTGCGATCGGCAAACATTAGACAATGGCATGGGCAATTCATTGGCTTAACGCCATATTCACGTTCATCAAATTGCGAAAAAAACATATTTTCGCTGTAATTTGCCAAATGCCCTGATTGCCTAAATAACTCAACATCGACTACTTGGGGGGTAATAACCTCGTCCATACCAATTACGTCGTAATAACGTCGAATAAAATTAACTAATTGGTTATAAATAAATGCGCCTTTAGCAGTAAAAAACGGCATAGCTGGTGCTAATGAGTGAAACATGAATAAATCGAGATCTTTACCTAATCGACGATGATCACGTTTTTTTGCTTCTTCGAGTTGATGTAAATACGCATCGAGAGTTTTTTGATCCCAAAAAGCCGTACCATAAATACGTGCTAACATTGGGTTACGCTCATCACCACGCCAATATGCACCTGAAATATGGGTAAGCTTGAAAGCTTTTAATAAAGCAGTTGATGGTACATGAGGCCCTCGACACAAATCTACCCATTCACCATGACGATATAATGAAACCGGCTCGCCCTCAGGTATGGCATCGAGTAATTCAAGTTTAAAAGTCTCACCCAAATTTGAAAAAATCTGCTTAGCCTTTTCACGGGTTACCTCTTCACGTATAAAAGGCTCACCTTTAGCCGCGATGTTACGCATTTCGTCCTCGATTTTCTCGAGGTCTTCAGGGGTAAAACCCTCATCGCGCTTAAAATCGTAATAAAAGCCGTTTTCTATAGATGGGCCAATAGTAACTTGTGTGCCTGGGAATAATTGCTGCACCACACTGGCCATTAAATGAGCCGTGGAATGACGTAATACCTCTAAACCCTTTTCACTGCCAATAGTGATAATTTCAAGCTTAGCATCTTGCTTTAAGGGTGTAAAAATATCGACGATCACACCACCATCTATTACGCCACCAACTGCATCACGAGCTAGACGCTTACCAATAGAAGCTGCAATATCTTTTATAGTAGTCCCACTATCGTATTGACGTTGGGAGCCATCAGGCAACGTAATGTTGATTTGTGCGGACATGGGCAACTACTCGCCTTCGTAGCTGGGATACATTATATACACGAATGGTAGGCGCGACTGGGATTGAACCAGCGACCCCTACCGTGTCAAGGTAGTGCTCTCCCACTGAGCTACGCGCCTACTCGCTGTTTTCACCACAAATAGCAAAAACAAATGAGAAGGGCCGCTTATACTCGATGCAATATTGGTGTCAAGATTGTATGTTATTTCTATAATATTTCTTAGTACTAGCCTGGAAGTTAAACCTTGGATACACTGAAGTCGAATTTTAGAATAATCTTAATATTTGCTTCGTTAATCTATTGTTTTATGGTTGTTTTTACTGACGCAAAAGCCAAATTTATCAGGAGGATAGCTACAATGACTTTTAGATTAAGCCTATTAGCAAGGCTTTTGACAATATCACTTGGTTGGCTTGGCGTTAATTCTTTAGCTCTTGCTGCTGATGGTAGCGTTGTAGAAGCCAGTGGTGAAGCCCTAATAAAAAATGGTGATACCGTAACCGCTAAAAAAGCTGCGATTGCCGATGCCCTTAAGAATTGCATCGAAAAAGTCTTAGGCATGCAAATAACAAGTGAATTTACCGCCGCACAGCGCGAGATTGTTCAAAACAACCAGTCAGAATTTAATGCTTATATTAAAGATAATCTCACTCAAAAAAGTGAAGGATTTATTCAAAGTCACGAAATCCTTAGTGAAACAACAAAAGACAACGTAATTACGGTAACAGTGCGCGCAAAAGTCTTTGAATCAAAAGTAAAAGCCAAAGCTGTTGAACTGGCGGAGTTGATTGCTAAAGCCGGAAATCCAAAAATTATGCTAATTATTCAAGAAATCTATAGCAATCCGGCCAAAAATAAACGCACTATTGCAAAAACATCGATTATCGCTGCTCATCTTGAAAAAGAATTGTTGGCCAAAGGTTTTGAATTACGTGGGGCTAAAACAGCTAAAAAAATCGGCGACGATTCCCCTGAGACTTTTGATAAATGGTTAGAAGATGCGGGTGGTGCCGCCCAAGTAGCTCGCGAACAAGGTGCAGATGTTCTTATTGCTGGTCGCGTAGAAATAATAAATAAAGGAAAAATTGAGGATGCTGGCGGACTTACCGAACTAGAAGGACAAATTCAAATTGAAATAATCAGTATGATTCGTGGTATACTAACAGCAAATAGCGAGGTCTTTAGTACTAAACCAGTGACTATGCGTTCGGTTGGCATTAATAGAGAACGCGCAATACATCGTGCTTTACGTGGCTCTGGCCAAAACGCCATTAAACAAACTTTTTCGCAACTGTTAATTGATCTTAAAAAGAGCTTTAAAAAAATTGCTGATACTGGCCAAAATTATGTAGTTATTTTAAATGGAGTAAAAAGTTATCGTAAACATGGCATTCAATTCATTAAAGCACTTAAAAGTATAGATGGCGTCTCTGAAGTAATGCAGAAATCATTTAAAGGTAGCAAGCTAATAGTAAATGTATCTTTTAAGGGTTCTCTCAATGACTTACAGCCAAAAATCTTTGAATCTCTTGAACAAGTCGCAGGTTTCAGTAATTTAGATGTTGATAATATTTCGGGCAAGCAAATTAGTCTTAAACTATAGCTTGCGTCGGTTTGGAGGTATGTCATTCTCACCGACTTTTTTGTTTTGGTAATTTTGCTTTTAGCCCATGGTATTTTCATTGGCGGTGAAACAGCCATTCGGGCGCTTAAGCAAATTCAACCTAATGAGCGTATTCCGGGAGAATCACGTCGTGCTCGAGCAATTGCTTTAATACAAACAAATTCAGAAAGGCTGCTTGTGGCCTTTCAGGTTAGCGCGGCAATTAGTGCAACTACTCTGATAGCATTGACTGTCTATAATTTACACGATGTGCTGCAACAACTTATAGCCCAAATATCTATATTGACTTCAGTAGCTTCTGAATTATCTTTATTTCTACTAATCACTATTTTAAGTTTGCTTATAGTAATAATTGGCACTTTAGTACCAAAAGCTTTAGCGCGACATGCTGCACCAGCTTATGCTGCTATCGTTGTCCCAACTATTTATATTTTTGCTCGTATATTTGCTCCTATTCTTTGGTTAGTAAAACAGTGGGCTAATCTAATAGTGCGCCTGCTACTTGGCGAAGTAGCCAATACTGAAACACGTTTGTCTTCAAATGATTTAGAAAAATTAATCGATCAAGCTTCACTTACTGGGTTGGTGCATCCTCAAGCTGGAGAAATAGCCGTACGCGCTTTAGATTTCGGTGGTGTTGTTATCAATGAAATAATGATACCGCGAACTCAAATTGTTGCCATAAATGCAGATGCCACTTTTGAACAATTACGCCGTTTATTATTAGAAGAAAACCATTCATATTATCCGGTATATAACGGTACCCTTGATGAGATACAGGGCATAATTTCGACTAATGATATTTTAACATTAGTTTGGGAAAAAGAGCTTATCGTTCTACAAGATTTGATTCGACCACCACACTTTGTTCCAGAAAATGTACGAGCGGTTGATGTACTGCGTGAACTGCAACGCGAACATATTCAATTTGCTATTGTAGTAGATGAACATGGTGGTACGGCCGGAATTATAACTACCAAAGATTTGATAGAAGAATTGGTTGGCGAAATAATCGAACAAGGTGAGAGATCGCCTGAGCATGTGTATGCCCAACGTGATGGTTCATTAGTAGTTCCAGGTAATATGGCGATACGTGATGCTAATCGTGAGTTACCCTTTGAACTATCTGAAGATGAAGAGTATGCCAGCGTTGGAGGGCTTGCGGTTACGCTCGCCGGACGTATCCCAGAATCTGGCGAACGTCTTATTACTAATAATGGTATTGTTCTTGAAATTCTCGATGCTTCGCCACGTCGCGTACGTTGGTTACGTTTTTGGCCACCACCACAAAGACCGCAGAGTCTGTCACAAAATAAATAAAATGCCTCAAATTTGGTAAATTCAAAATTGAGCATTAAAGTTATTTTTGAAATGCTTGATCGTAGTCGTTTAGTACTAGCAATGGTACTCGCTGGTGGGCAGGGAGCACGCCTATATCCCTTGACCGCTCATCGCGCCAAATCTGCTGTACCTTTTGGCTCTCGCTATCGCATAATTGATTTCATTCTTAATAACTTCGTAAACTCTGGAATTTACTCGATTTATGTTCTAACTCAATTTCGTGCACAGTCTTTAACCGAGCATATTCAACGTTATTGGCGTTTTGGTGCTTTTATTACTGACCACTTTATTACCTTAGTACCAGCACAAATGTACCGCTACGAAGAATTAGGATCATCTTGGTACCGTGGTACCGCTGATGCAATTTACCAAAATGCTCATCTAATAGATGACTATTCACCAAAGTTGGTTGCAGTATTTGGCGGAGATCATGTGTTTAAAATGGAAGTTAGCCACATGGTTGAATACCACCAAGAATGCAACGCCGATATAACAATTGCTGGTTATCGAGTACCTATCGAGCAAGCATCACGCTTTGGTGTGCTGCAAGTAAATGACTCAGCAAAACTGCTTAGTTTTTCTGAAAAACCCGTAAAGCCACCGGATCTTACCAATAAGCCCGGATGGGTTTACATATCAATGGGCAATTATATTTTTAACCGCAAAATCTTAATAGACTTATTAGGTGAGGATGCGCATGACCCCGAATCATCGCATGATTTTGGTAAAGATATAATTCCACGAGCACTGCGTGAAGGTTATGATATTCGTGTTTATGATTTTCATAGCAACCCTATTCCGGGCCAAGACAAACCAAATACATATTGGCGAGATATAGGTACTATTGATGCGTATCACGAAGCATCTATGGATCTTGTACAAGTTGTACCAGAACTCGATATATATAATCCTGAATGGACTTTGCGCGCCGCCAGCATTTTTAGTCCTCCAGTAAAATTTGTTCATGAAGCAGGTCATCGTATCGGCCATGCTATTAATAGTCTTGTTGCTGGTGGTGTTATAGTCTCTGGCGGTTTGGTGCGCGAATCACTTTTATTTCGTCGAGTGCGTATCAATTCATTCTCTATCGTTGAACATTCTGTCTGCTTTGATAATGTTGAAATTGGACGAGACTGTCGTTTGAAAAAAACCATCATTGATAAAGATGTTTCAGTACCCCCTGGCACCCGTATTGGCTATGATGTTGAAGAAGATCGAGCTCGCGGTTTTACGGTTACCGAGAAAGGTATAGTAGTAGTGCCAAAAGCTTATCGATTTGAAAGCCAGTAGGGAAGGTGCTTACCGCGTTTAGGCATTACAATTATTGCTGCAATATAAGCGCAATTTCATCAACAATATTTACAGTTGTTTCGTATACTTCAGCATCTCTTAAACGCATGGCAACTATATCATCGGCTTTGTTTTTACCCTTACTAAAAAACATGTCATTGATACGGTTATTTTCACTATGCAGTTTACGATAAAGATTTAACAATTTGCTATTATACTTTAACAGTGTGGGATCTTCAGCAATAGTCTTTTCAATAGATTCTCGTTTAGCAATATATTGAAGATAAGTGCTGGCAGTATTTAGCTTGCTAGCTACAGCATTTTGTTTGACTGCAATCTGCGTTAATGGTTTTGTTGCTATTGTTTGTACTGAATTGTTTGCAGAACTATTAGTTGCTTTTATAACCGCAACTTCATTTTTACCACTTGATACGCTGGTCGCAGTTTTTTCAGTATTAATATTACTAACTTTATTGCTACTAGCATTATTGGTGTTAATCGCAACTTTGTTTGAGCTACGATAACGAATTTGCGCAATAGTTGCTTGCGACACCCCAACTATAGAACGTACATGGCTAAAAGTTGAAGCAGCACCTAAAACTAAAATGACAATTAAAAACCATTTTGCTACTTCAAATTTTTGATACCAGCGATAGCTAACTAAAATCACTATGCCGACTGCTAAAATACTTAGCAATGGTCCCACCAGGTTAAGCGCCTGTAATGGTGCTAAAGTAACAATAATACCGACAGCAGAGGCAATTGATATAAGTGGTACTGCGCTATAGCAGGTAACAAACATATTACTACGTAATAGCGCAGTTGATTGACCGCCGAGCTTTGCAACAAACCAGTGCAATAAGGGATGCCATAAAAAGCCAATAATAATACTTGCAATAATCGCACTAATTATGGCGATTAACGGTGAAATGACTACCTGGTTGACGATATTCAGATGACCATGAACCACGCTTAAGATCAGCGATGCCACCAACGGCGCTAAGCTACTAATAAGTGTTGCAGGGATCGCCCAACCAACAATATCAACGGCTCGCATCGCCTCATGTTGGGGATTATCAATACTTGCACGCACAAAGGCAAAGGGGCGTACAGCTAACTTTGGTATTGCCATAAAATAATAAGCAATTGCTGCCTTTATTCCAGCAAATAATCGAGGTAGTTGAAATTGGCTTAACTCATCTTTAAAGCTGGCAACAGTATCATCAATAGTAATTGATTGTACTTCTTGAACTGTAAGCGCTGAAGTTTCTTTGGTAACTGCTGGCGAAGGTTGGGTAATTGGTTTACTGATCGCAACCTCATTAATGGTTGCTTTTCTTACTGTCGCAATTTTTTCATCGGATATATTGGCAAAAACGGCATCAGAAGATGGCGCACCGGTTATCGGTGCACTAGCTGGCGCAGCATTAACTTTTATAGAAGGTTGAACTTCGGTAGGAATATGCTTTATTGCAGCTGCCCTTGCCACATCACGACGACTTTGTGAATCAGGTTGACGAGAAATTGAGGGCATATCTAAAGCTGATGTTTTTGACCCATCCGTAAGTTCAGGTATAATTGCATCAGTTGATGTTGATGAAATGTCAGTTACTTCAAAACGCCAACGAAATAAGCCAAATGCAGCACCACGCGCCAGCTCAACCGGGCCATTAACCCGCTTCTCCCCTAAAAAAGTGCCATTTGATGAGTGCAGATCTTCAAGAAACCACCGACCTTGTCGCCAATAAATTTTCGCATGAACACCTGAAACACCTATATCTGGCAATACTACGTCGCAGCGAGTACGATCGCGGCCAAAAATAGCGCCTTCTGCAGGTACACGATGAATTTTGCCTGTATGGTCTTTAAGCTGAATATACATCGGCTTAATCTCCGTTACATTATAAAAACCCTAACCCTTTGAATTTACGACTAGCACAAATATTACTGGTTGTGCATCCGATGTCCATCCGATGTCCATCCAATTTCCATCCCACAAATCACAACTCGTAGCGAGCTGTAACATCTAATACTGCATCAAAAAAATCTGTATCACTTACACCGTTGAGGTTACGACGGGCTGCTCCTCCAAGAGAAAAATATCGAGAAAATTGCAAACTAAATGCTGCAAAAAGGTACTCGCTATTAGATCCTTTTGACAAAAATGGGGTTAGGCTTACAAAACCACGGCGATAATATGCAAAATATAAACTTAAGGTTTTACTGCTTGCTGGTAGATACAAATTACGTAAGTCTAGGTAAACAAACAAATTACGACTAGCATAATGAGAATCATTTACAGTAAAAGAGCCATAATCTTGATATGCAACGCCAAGACCAAAACGCCGTTGCACTTGATATCCGGCATCGAGGTATATTCCTTGACGTGGTGAATTTGCTTGAAAATGATCTAAAAGATAAAGTTTTGAAATTGCATAAGAATCTTTTTCGTAACGTGGTATTGATTTTCGATCAAGTTCATAAGCCGCATCGAAATATGAAGGTATGTACGAAGCACCTGATAAGCTCAATTCACCACGTAATCGCACTGCATGAAAACCATGTTCTTCTAAAGCACTACGAATCAGCAACCCAACACTGCTGCCATAACCCGTTTTTTGTAAAAAAGATAAAGAAGCCACACTAAGATAAGTAGATAGCCAAAATCGGTCTGCATTAATAGGACTGATTTCAGCCTCAACAGATAAAGCATGTAGCACATTATTTTCACTAACTGTTGTTGGATTGAATGTCTGAGCAGAATGATAAGGTGCCTTGATATCTACAACATAAGCTGCACTTAAACGAGCTGTGCGTAAAAATGATGATGAGTCAGCAATAATAAAAGGTCTAAAGAATACTGAAGCCCCTAACACACGCGCTTTCATTAAATCATCAACAAAACTTTGCACTCCAAAATTTGAAAAATCAGCGTCAAAAGCTAAAGATAATGCATCAGGCAGCAGAGTATAATCCGGCAGCATTCTGCTTTTAAGATTAGGAGTAAAATTGTGCATAGACGCGCCATTGCCCAAAGTTCCTGAAGTTGTGCGGCCTAACTCGAAATATAAGTCAGAGCCAGGTTGGCCATACCGTATTTCTTGAATGATTTTTGAATAATCAATCGGCTCATCCCATGTATTACCGGCATCAGTATGCGCACGACGCTCTCCTGCAAAAGGCGCTTCAAAGGGAGCTGCAAGTTGTATTGCCAAAGCATCATCGTGACCAAAATAACTGGACTCAACTACTGCCAGAATGCCCGCACTATCATCTAAACGTGCTGTACCTAGCCGTAGACCAAATGACGTATTAGCTTTTCGTAAAGTTACCGGACCTGTGTGCATAGCATTAGCTGGTGGTTGAAATTGTGCTAGTTGGCGCGGTCTGCTTTGTGAAGCCGAATCATCTTGTGACAAATTTGCAGCAAGAGCATCATCATCAGCTAATGCAGAACTGACTAACGCATCTAAAGAAGAAGCATTTTGTTCATCAGCATCAGCAGCATTACCTTCTGGACTTGAGTAAATACCTGGAGACAGTGAAAGAATGCGACGTGCACCAGCAAAACGTTTACGATAATACATTAAGTCAAGACGATCATAAGTTACTTCACCCTTACCTGATGAAGCATGAATCATTTCGCCATTACCAACATAGATACCAACATGGGTGATACTTTTGGCATTGGGAGATGGATTAAAAAAAACGAGATCTCCTGCGACAAGCTCTGTTACTGGTGTTGGTTCGCCTATTAAAAATTGTTCACATGCAGTGCGAGGCAAATCATAACCATTTTCAGCATAGACCTTATTTACCAAGCCACTACAATCAAGACCATTCTCGTCAACACCACCCCAAGCATAAGGTGTACCTAAATAATCACGTGCTAACTCGATAATTTCATCTGGTGTCGGGGGAGTGTCACGTTGCACCACATGCATATTACTTTTACGCCAATTAGTGCTTAGCCACAAAGGTGAAAGAAAAATGTTGGGAGTTAATTTGGTATTTGCTGCAAGTCTTAATCGGCAGCATTTATTTAGAGAATTTGCGACAAAGAGATCTGACTTAACTTGCGCAAAACCGGCCATATGCAAAGCGATAAGGCCAAGCACTAGCATTTTTCTACTCTCGTCGCTATCGCTCCTCGAGATAACATACTAGTGTCCTTAAATTTTTTAAGGCTATTGTCACGCCATTTTACAATGACGCAAATTATAGAATTTGTCGCTGGTTAAGACGATTAACCACATTATCTACAATCTGCATGCTCGTATCTGATGCCGCAGCTGTCATACGTTGGCGCCAGTCTTGTGGTGGTTTAAAAGTGACTTGATAAATATCAGCACTATCACCTTGTGAAAGTAAATAATCATCACTGGTAATCAAACGATCAACTAATTTTAACTCAAGCGCACGCTTGCCATACCAATATTCGCCGGTGGCAACCTTAGCAATATCAAGTGACGGGCGGTGTTCATTAATAAATTCTTTAAATAGCTCATGTACATCTTCAATTTGTTCTTTAAATTTTTTGCGCCCTTCAGGAGATATTTTGCCAAAAATACTCATGGTGCGTTTAAATTCACCAGCAGTGACCTCTTCGTAGTCAATGCCATATTTTTCAAGCAAACGATTAAGATTAGGCACAGAAGCAACAACACCAATAGAGCCTACCACTGCGAAAGGTGCCGCCAAAATCTCATCAGCAACACAAGCCATCATATAGCCACCACTGGCGGCTACCTTATCAACACAAATAACTAAGCGTACTCCCTTGGCTTTGATACGCGCCAGTTGTGAAGCAGCCAAGCCATAGCCATGCACAACACCGCCAACGCTTTCTAAGCGCACTATAACTTCATCTTTATCACTAATAATTGGCATAATGGCGCTGATTTCTTCGCGTAAAGTGGTTACAGCGCTTGCCATAATATCACCGCGAAAATCCATCATAAAACATCGCCGTTTATCGGTTTTTTTCTGTTTTTGCTCTTTGCTGCTTTGCTGCAAATAACGCTTAAAATCTTTACGCCCAAGTATCGCTTGACGAACGGCATCAGCCCTTTGGCGAAATCTTTTATTTAATTTGCGAACCAGAACCCGCGCTTCATGGTGTCGGCCTTTTTTAGCCAGCGCCACAATACTGCCAGTAATTAATAAAACGGCAAAAACAATAACCGTACCTTTAAGCGCAAACCCTATGACGTCTAATAACATTTGCATAAAAACGGCTCCTAACATAGGTCGCTAGTGTTAATAAACCTGAATTATAATCACAGCTTATTTAGGGGGTCCTTAAAAGGGCCTCCTAGTCAACCTGGTCATGAACTTTTGCAAGTTTTGAGTTGCCAGTGCTATCACCTTTTTGGCGAATTTTAGCAATAATCAATAAAATTAATACAATGCTTAATACACCTATAAAAAAACCACGCCCTACTTTATCGATGGCTTGATGTAACCAATCTTGCCCATAACGCGAAGCCAAAACTCCAAGAGTAAGCCAAACAGGAACGCTAATTGCACAGCCGAAAAAATCAAAAAGTATAAATTTTGGCAAAGGTACCCGCATTGAGCCCGCAGTAAAAAAGGTAACGAAACGCACGCCTGCCATCTGACGACCCAAAAAAACAGCAAATGCACCATAGCGACCAAACCAGCGTTGCACTTTAGCCAAGCGTTTATCACTTAAAACGCGGCGTAAAAAATGAAACCTATCACGTATACTCAAACCATAACGTTTACCCCAAGTGTAAGCGATAATGTCACCAAGCAAAATGGGGGTTGCAACTAATGAAAAAACCAAAATATAATGCCATAAAATAAACTCATCTTGAGCCTGTTTTATAGCGGTAAACCCTGCCAGAGTTAGAGGGATATCTTCTGGTAAAGGAAGGCCAACACCAGATAAAAATAAAACAACGACAATAACGGCCCAAATAATTAAGCGATGTTCAACATTCCAGTTGGCATCAAAAACCGTAGTAATTAAATTATGAAAAAACGACGTTGATTGAGACTGTTCAATAGCTGGATTAGTTAATAATGCTGCCAACAGAAAGGTCACAACATCTCCTTAAGTAAAAAAGCTAAACATTAATGTAATGCCTATGTATGGCATATGCTTCACTAATACGACTTTTGTAAAGTAAAAGAATGCTAATAGCGCAATGCAATAAATTATTTAATCGAAAGCATTCACATATCTTGCTTATGTAGCGCTAGCGCTCTATGAAACAGCCACTATGTTGGTATCGAGTATTGAATCCCTATATGCACGCGGTGGCATAACCTTTTTTGTCATCATTCTTTTGTCGATTGTGGCTTTAGGCATTGGTATTGAACGTTGGTATGCCACATTGACCTATAGGCGCCGACTAGAATTAGCTCGTGATCGTATTTTATCTCATCTGCGAGAACAAAAAACCACTATGGCTCAGGCAGTTAATACAACTCTACCATTACACCCGGCTACCTCTTTGTTTTCTCTCTTGCTTGATAATGAACGCCGAACCAGCAATGGTGAAATCAAACGTCTGCAAGGTCGTATTATCCGCGCAATTAGGCGTCGCTTATGGATGTTAGCTTCAATCGGCGCAATCGCCCCGTTTGTTGGTCTTTTTGGCACTGTTGTCGGGGTTATGGAGGCTTTTCAACAAATTAGCGCTCAAGGCACCGGTGGTTTTACTGTAGTGTCTGGTGGTATCTCAAGTGCACTTATTGCTACTGCCGGCGGAATTTTTGTTGGTATCGAAGCAGTTATCTTATTTAACTATCTACAGGTCTATGTCGGCGAATACACCGCGTTGCTAAAAGAAGCTGTTGAAGAAATTCGCGAATCTATCGCGGAGGTAGAAGGTGGCGTTTCAGGGTCCTAAACAACATGATAACGACAACGACGAAAGTGAAGATGAGGGTGGTGGTGCACTTTTTGCTGAAATAAACATTACCCCTCTAACTGACGTCATTTTAGTTTTGCTTATCATATTTATGGTTGCTTCGAGTGCTATGGTTGATGCCATGCGTGATGGTATGATTGATGTTAATTTGCCTACTGCTTCTACCGCGGCAAGCGAAAAAGTTGATGCCGATGCTGTCATAATTGGTATTGCTATGGATGGCCGCATTTACATGCACGATGAAGTTATCGATGAAACACAACTATTTAAAAAGCTTGAGATCGAGCGCAAAAAAAATCCTGGGGCAATGATAATAGTGCAAGCTGATGGCGAATTACAGTACCGCAAAGTTGTCGAAGTTATCGATAAACTGCGTAAAGCTGGATATGCTAATGTCGGTATGGCCGCTGAAGCTGACGAGTAACTATAAATGAATAACTATAAAGAGTAGATTGTGCAATTTTCATCACGTCTACCGCAAGATTTATCAGCAACGCCAATTGCTGCTGCATTAGATAAAGCAACAATTGATCTCACGCTTGCAAACCCAACCGAGGCAGATCTGAACTATGAGGCCACCAAGATTATCACCGCGTTTTCTAATGAAGATAATTTAATATACGACCCGCATGCACTTGGCGCAAAAACCACCCGTGATGTTGTTGCCAAATATCTTGGTACAATGGGGCGACGAATTGCCAGTGACCGCTTAGCACTTACGGCTAGCACCAGTGAAGCTTATTCCATTATATTTAAATTATTGTGTAATCCAGGTGATAGTATTGCGATGCCTGCCCCAAGTTATCCTTTAGTGCCCCATCTTTTAGAGCTTGAAGCCCTAAATTATGAAAACTATAAAATCGATTATGATACTACTAATAATAGGTGGCAGATAAATTTTGCTTCGCTTAAAAATACTCTTAATCATGGTGCACGCGCCATAGTTGTGATTAGTCCTAATAATCCGACTGGTAATACGATTGACCATGAGCAGGCTTTACAGCTAGCTGCGTTAGCTAAACAATATAATGTAGCGTTAATTATTGATGAAGTATTTGCGCCTTATGGAGTTGATGGCGTTGTCCCAAGTGCAGCTATAGCAAATGGTCCCCTTACTTTTGTACTCGATGGGTTATCTAAATCTACAGCTTTGCCGCAAATGAAACTAGCTTGGATTGCGGCGCATGGTAGTGATGCGCTGGTAATCGAAACTATGTTGCGACTTGAATGGCTACTTGATGCTTATCTATCAGTGTCTGCACCTATTTTAAACGCCGCACCTAAATTGTTAGAGACTGCGATAGCGATGCAACACCAAATTCGCACTCGCTTGCAATACAATTATGCTATTTTAGCGCTTGGGTTAAAAGATATTGCAAAAGTACAACTACTAGCCCGTGAAGCTGGTTGGTATGCGATAATTAAATTACCGCAATCTTGCAACGAAGAAGCACTAGTCACCAAACTTGCTAATGAATATAATATAAAAGTTCAACCGGGATATTTTTTTGATTTTGCTGACGAAGGTTATTTAGTCGTGAGTTTGTTGGTGGAGCCAAAGCAGATGCAGCAAGGGGTTGCGGCGCTGCAACAAGGGTTAGTACAATTATTATGAAAATTTTTTAATACATCAGCGGCTTGTTCATTTGGGGTTTTAGTAATACGCATCGAAGCGCGAAATTCACGCTCGAAACCCGTACTTAACTCTGCTGGTAATTTAATTTGCGGTTGCGATAAGGCTTTAACTCTTGGGCTTTGGTTAATACATGTTGGGGTTAAGCGTAGCTCAGAACTACAACGAAAAACTAAGCCGTCGCTAAAAAACTAATTATTAATAGCACTCAACTCTTCAATAATTTTGCGCTCATTACTGCCAGCAATAAAACAAAACATCGCCCCATTTTTTGTGCGAATACCTATGACCGGTACCGCAGGATTAAATGCCCACCATGGCCTTTCTAATGTGGCAATATCTTTCCATGACATAGTTTGCTTTTTTTGGCGACGTCGCACAGTAAAACTATTTTCATCACCTTCGATACGATAAAACGAGAAAACTATAGTTACGGTAAGCCAAAGTATAGCCGTAATAATTAGCGCAGCAATAATAAATACTAACCCAGCTGACCAATCTTGCTTACGCCATATTTGTATTAGCGCAGAGAGTACAACCAAAGTAATAAACCCGGTCATTATTGCAACTACTATCTGAATAAAATTTTGTAATTTTGGCAAATATAAAGTTTTCATCTTTCTCTCATAATTCACTTAAGTTTACAGGTTGCAATTAATTGTCTGATTGCAAAACGAGCTGCCATCCACCCATTAGCTAATTGTGCTGCACCAGGATAATTTGCTGTAAGCGTTACATATGTTGTTGATAATGGCAGAACGGCCAAAGTCACTTCACGACCATCGGCTAATGAACAAGTTCGTACTTGCGCTTGTATTGATATTTGTTCTTGAGCCAACTCGATTTTTTTAGTGCGCACACTGACTTGCTGTGGTTTACCTATACGTTTGTGAAAGTCTATGGTCAACTTAGTAAGCAATTGTTCGGCAGTTTTTGCACAAGCAATCGGCGGTGATTGAATAACAAATTCGCCATTATGACTTTGACTATAGTGATTAGTAATAATTATTGAATCATCGGTTTCTTGCAATTTGCTTTTATCATTATAATAAAAAGAAATTGGTTGATTAGATGGTTTTGCCAATACCCACTTTTCTACTGGTTGATGTGCCGGACTTTTGATAACTAAACCCGCGTTAAAAGCGGTCATCGGTGCCATTAATTCATTTGCAACTTCGTGGGGCCACTGTGCCGTGATAAAAAACACATGTGCACTACGACGATGAAGTGCGGCGCAAAACAAATTGCCATCTGGCAATTGCCCTGCATGCTCAGCAACTATAGTACCGTCTAATATATATTGAGATGATTGTGATACTGAACGCGTATCGGCAATTTCTAAAAAATCAGTAGGGATAAAATCAAAGGCAGCTTTACTATAACGCAGACCCACAACTGCTGGGTATTTAACATGGGCAAAACCAGCTAGTGGCACAAAACCATCACTGCCTTTTGGTGGCAATTTGCCTGCGCTAATAAAATCTGGCGCACTTAACCATAAGGCTTCAAGACCATCATGTTTTATTGGTGTCCACAAATAATTACGATGGGCAAACTCAGCCATCGTAGCTGCGTCAAATTTTGGCAACGGCAGCGTTGCCTGTTTTTTTATAGATAGCATTAAATGATATCTAGACCAGTCTCAATACAAGTACCAAGGGTAAAAAACATAACCGAAACGCTACCACAAACTTCAGTGCTATCATCTTGGTCAGCGTTACGTAAGCCAATGCTACCACCAGCACCAGCGCTAAATGATAAGCCACCAGTTATTGAGTTACCTTCGTAACTTGCTGTGCCTTGAGCACCAATAACAGTACCCATAAGCTCAGCATTAATACCTGTGCTACCATCGTTATTATGTGCACCACCTGCAGCGCGAGCGGTAAATACTTCCATGGTGGCATTGTTCATGCCATCATCGCTTGAAACACCAATGCGACCCATACCAGCTTGTACTTCGTTTTCGCCACCTAGCCGACCAGAAATAGTAAATACTTCGGTTTCGATACCGGTTCTTTGATCCCGCCCTTTTATTGCTGCAGCACCTGCAAAAACACCATCGCCAGTAGAAGTTACACCTGCATCGGCATATGGCTCTGGAGTTGGATTGCTACTAGTGCGTGCCGCATTATTGAAGGTTGAACGTGCAACAGCAGGTGGATCTTCTCGACGGTCAGCATTATTATCAGTAGTAGTGCTGCCCTCAGTGGTTGAGGTGCAAACATTACTAGAATAATCAGGCGCTGGCGTATAATTTAATGGTGTCTGGCTGCAAACACCCTCGGTATCGTTGTAATATTGTGAAGGATCATAAGTAGTAGAACTGTAATTACCGTTAACTTCAGTCATTTGAAAATTCCCCTTTTGATACTGCTTGTTTTTATTACTTACACAAAAGCTAATTTAACTGGTTGAAGAGCTCAAGAAAAACGTGCAAAAAAAATATTTCAATCGTTATTAACGACAATGCTACAAACATCACTATTGTTACAAACTTCAAATTGAATAAACGAATTCTCCAAAAATCTACTTGCCAATCAAACAATGAGCAGGCTTTGCTGATAATTATGCATTTATAAGTTTGATTTTGGTGAGGAGCACCATCTCACCCTCAAAGGCTCCACCTAAATTGGTGCTTGAAAATATCGATCAAATAGTGACATCGACATATATTCACCACCGCTATGCTAATTTTGTTAAAACGTATATAAACTCGTGGTAGACTCCCCATCAAGGGCTGACTCTTAGTCTCATTTTTCACTTTTATCGGAATTGGATTCCTACTTTCGTAGGAATGACGAGGAATTACGTAAAACTCTCTAC
>JAFGEK010000181.1 GCA_016931625.1 Deltaproteobacteria bacterium
CACCCTCTTTGAGGCGGGTTATTTTTAAAAGTGCCTCGCTTGGCATTGCAAGCAAACTTTAGGCCAACTGTGGCTTTATAATAATTTCGCCTAGTTACGAGATTACTAAATTTTATGTGTCGCATTTTGCGACACGCTCGCGTCATGCAAATGTCGCAATTTGCGACACTTGTTAATTTTTGCGCCTTTTCGTTTGCTTTAAACCCCGCCTGCATTTTCTTAAGTTACAGTAAGGCGCCTACCATCTAAAATTTATGCTGACAAGGGGATTAAGAAATTGCTTATTACAGTGTCCCCTATAATTTCCCCTATAATTCGCCTTTCATTCCCCGTTCCCTATTCTCTGTTCTTTAAATACCCAGTGAACAGAGAATTAGAAATTAGAAATTTTTAAGTGAGCTTATTCGTAATCAAGTCTAATTTATAATTTCCTATAATTGCGCGCTGTTGACTGATCGTTTCTATATAGGCATATAATATGGTTGTATTATCTACAAAATACGTATAAAATAATACCTTATTATTGGTATTGACATTGGAATTTGTAATGCAACGCGACATTAATCAGCTTTTATTAGAATGGAAAGATGATCCTCGTAGAAGGCCAATTTTATTACGTGGCGCACGTCAAGTCGGGAAGTCTTATACCGTAAGATCCTTCGCAAAAAAGCATTTTTCGAATATCGTCGAGATTGATTTTGAATTGCAGCCACAAATGATGAGCTGTTTCACTACACTCGAGCCCAAAGAAATAAACGATAAGATTTCAATCCTTACCCAGAAAGATATATGCCATGGAGAAACACTGCTTTTTTTTGATGAAATCCAGCAATGCCCGATGGCGATGAAAGCACTGCGATATTACTATGAAAAAATGCCGCAGCTCCATGTTATTGCAGCCGGCTCGCTACTCGAATTCTTGTTGCATACCGAAAAAATAGAAGTACCGGTGGGACGTATTCAATACCTATACATGAAACCGCTTTCTTTTGCGGAATTCTGCGAAGCTACTGGCGAGAGCCGGTTGCGTAAAATGATTGCAGAAGCAGAGTCGCTTAAAGAGATCGGGGTTGCAGTTCATAAGCATGCACTTACAGTTTTAAAAAAATATCTAGTGATCGGCGGCATGCCCAATGTTGTCAATGAATATATCGCCAGCGAAAATTTGCGAAGATGCCAACAAGTACAGTTGTCAATTATCCAGACCTATCGCGATGATTTCGGTAAATACGCCAGCATGGTCAAGCATAAATATCTGCAAGCAATTTTTAGCTCCGTCCCAAAAATGGTCGGCAGAAAATTTAAATATTCACAAGTGGACAACGAGTTCACGTCTCGTGAGCTGAAAAACGCAATTGAGCTACTAGAGCGTGCCGGAGTTGTGCAACGCGTTTATGCAACAAACGGTGATGGTCTGCCGCTAGGTGCAGGAGTGCGCGAGCGGCACTTTAAGGCCATTTTTCTGGACGTTGGATTGATGCAAAACATGTGTGGATATCAAGGTGATATTATAAATGCGCAAGATATATTGAGTATTCATAATGGAGCAGTTGCCGAGCAATTTGTTGGCCAGGAGCTTCTTGCATATCACGATCCTTATCGCCAACCTGCGCTGTATTACTGGATGCGCGAGGCAAAAAACAGCAGCGCAGAAGTTGATTATCTGACCGAATGGGGGTCACATGTTGTTCCGATTGAAGTCAAATCTGGGCCGGGAGGAAAGCTTAAGAGCTTAAAATTGTTTATGGAAAAATTTCAAACGTTAAAAGGTATTGCGGTATCGCAGCGGCAATTTGAGTGTCTTAAAAATTTAACCTTTCTTCCACTCTATGGTCTTAATCTCCTCACTCAGTCAAATAACAATCTACAAGCATTCGAGCATTAAATCCTTAAAAAAACATTGGCAAAACGGGTACGTCATCCGTAAGCTTAAGTTAAGGGGTATGTCATTATCTCGACGAGCCGAAGGTGAGGAGAGATCTTGTCTTACAATTTATACAGAATAGATTTCTCCCTACGGTCGAAATGACAGGAAGGGTGGTCGAAATGACAAGCATTTTACATTTCCACCAAATATATTTGAAACATTCCCTATATGCTTTTACAAACACAAGAGGAGATCAAGAGCCATCTTTTATGGCTCTCACAATAAAAGGTCTCCCCGCGCGCCTAGCTGGTGCTATGTTCTTAAACACCTTAATCTGCAGGAGTTATAAGTGGCTGTATTGTAGCAACTACAGATTGCCAAAATCCCGGTGAAGGTTCTGAAGTTAAACGCTTAAATTCATCAGGTGTGTAAACTAAAATATACATCGTTGGCACAATATCTAATAAATCAAAAAATTCAGTAGCTCGTTCTAAAAAATGCAGATCAGTATACTTTACGATAATAAGATCAATATCACTATCTGCGTGAAATTCATTAGTATTGAAACTGCCAAACAAATATGCCGCCTGTACTCTATTATGGAGTTTCTCTTTTAGAGTCGCTAAAAAACTTGCAACACTATAACCATATAAAGGATCACGGCTATTTTTTTCAAGAATCGCACTCATCACTTAGTCTGCCTCATTTCATTGCGAACTACACATAGTATGTTTTACGGTACTGCCGACGATACACTCAATAGCGCTTTTAAATCTTCGTCGGTAAAACGCAAAGCGCCGCCTAAAAACCACGTACGCAATTCGCGATTAAAGGGATCATCAATACCACCTTGAGCATAAATGTGATTAGCAAGATTCAAGAGACCGGTCGCGCGAAAACGCGGATAAACATCACGATTGTGAACTGGGTCACGTCGCGAAAAATCAAAGGCATCAAAACGAAGTTCTAAGCGATCGTCTAAGCCATGTAAATTAAAACCCACTCCGCCAGTGTTCTCAATAAAACCGAAGCGTAAGGTTAGAAAATAATAGCGTTTGGCTAACTGTGCCGAAAATTTTACCGCGTTATATGAAGTCTCGACTACTTCTACTTGAGAAACATTGCCATTAGGTTGTTCAGGATCTTTAGTGGCGATAATTTTACGGGTTTGCGTACCACGTGGATCAGATATAGCTTCAAGAATATAATACTTATCTGGTCGCGGAATGATATGCAGCGCTAAAATATTTTTAACTCCTGAGATGAGATCTTGACTAGCACCAGGAAATGGCACTTCATATTGCGTACGCAGTTCAATTTGCGTTTGCAATTTTGATAAACCACCCACAAGTTCTTTAGCGTTTTCAAGAGTTTCTTCGGCACGATTTGCCAGGGTGGGATCATTTATTACTTTACCTAAAGAACCCTTACCTTCATCAATTTTGCGTGCGATATTACTTAAATGCGCCGCTGTCTCATTTAAGCGATCAACAGTTTGGCGAAGCTGACCACCACCTGCGGCCACTTCACTTTCACCACCAACCATATTGTCAATAGATGTAGCAATGCGATCAAGTCGTGCAGAAAGATGCGATAAATTCTCAATCAATTGTTTTAAATCACCGCCTGGTGATGCTGATGAAGCAAGCTCGCTCGTTAATTTGCCTAAATCATGAATAATACCTTCTATAACTTGGTCATTACGGCTTACTACTTGTGATAAAATACGAGTGGTCTGTTCAATGGCCGCCATCGATTTTTCGACATTTTCTAATATCTGCTTTATTGAACCTTCACCCTCTGGACCAGATAAAACATGTGCTAAACTTTCGGTAACGTCATTAACGTTGCTGGTTACTTTTTTCAAACTCTCTTGTATCTGTTCTAAATCTGATCGGGAAACTACATTAAGAATAATACCCTCTGCTGGGATTATTGCTGCAGCATTGGTGCCAGGGTCAAGATCAAGACGAAAATCCCCCAGTAATGATTCGGCAACTTTACGTAATACTGCATTCTTATAAACTGGATATTCTTTAAGTAAACGCAGCATAACTCGCGCTTTTAGGCGACCATCATCACCCCTAACATGAGTTATTTTTTCAATCTTGCCAACATCGAGGCCATTAATTTGTAATCTAGTTTTAAAACGTATACCACTGGCGTCATCAAAATCAGCGTACAAAATATAGGTATTGTCATCGCCACCAAAACGGTCTTTGCTAGTTGTCATCACTAAAAAAGAAAATGCCACCACTGCGACAACAATTACGATACCAACTAGTATGGGTGTACGTACGCTCATTGTTTTTTAAACCAACAATGCAAAAACTCTTGCACAAAAGGATGAGTACTTTGCCGTAAACCATCTGGTGTAGTATCCGCAACAATCTCTCCTTGATGAATGACAGCAATCTGGTCAGCTACAGCGAGAGCACTACCAATGTCATGAGAGATTACTACACTAGTAACCTGCAATCTTTTATTGGCATCAATAATCATTTGGTCAACACTATCGGTAGTAACCGGGTCAAGACCAGTTGTCGGCTCATCATAAAGTACACAACTTGGTTCAATAATAATTGCACGAGCTAACCCTACACGTTTACGCATACCACCGGATAATTCTGCTGGAAACTTATTATCAATATTGTATAGATCAACAACAGCAAGAGCTCGATGAACACGCTCTTTTATCTCATTTTCGTCAAATTTAGTATGTTCTCGCAAAGGAAAAGCTACATTTTCAAATACGGTCATTGAATCAAATAATGCTGCTTGCTGAAAAACCATACCAAATTTACGTCGAATACGAATTAAATCACTTTTACCTAATTTGGTGATGTCTTCACCTTCAACAAATACTTGCCCATGATCAGGCCGCATCAAACCAATAATGTGCTTCATTAACACTGTTTTGCCAGAACCTGACAGCCCTACTATTACTCGAGTAGTACCTTTAATAACTTTAAGGTTGATACCGCGCAATACCGCGTGATCACCAAACTTTTTATGTAAATCAACTACTTGAATCACGCTACCTCACTTTGGCTCAAACAATAATAAAAACGAGGTCAATACATAATTAAGCAAGAAAATTGCAATTGAACCAATTACCACTGCCTTAGTAGTAGCTTCACCAACACCCCGAGCCCCACCTGAAGCATTATAACCTTTATAGCAACCTACAAGCGTAATCACTAAACCAAATGCAATTGATTTAAGAAACCCCTGACGAAAATCATAAGGGTCTAAATACCATTCAATACGCGATAAATACGCACCTTCATCTATGCCCATCATTACTACCGCGACTAAATATGAACCAATGCCAGCCACCATTGTAAAAATTAATGTGAGTGCCGGGACCATGACTGCACCCGCAATAATTCTCGGGGAGATTAAATACTTAACCGGATCGATCGCCATTACTTCTAAAGCATCAATTTGCTCGGTTACCCGCATAGTGCCAAGCTCAGTTGCCATAGCTGAACTAACTCTGCCGGTAACCATTAAAGCGGTAAGCACCGGGCCGAGCTCGCGAGCGACAGCCAGCATTACCATTGAGCCGACTAAACTTTCCATGCCCACTCGTGCTAAACCAGTAACTGATTGCAAAGTGAACACTGCTCCAGTAAAAAATCCAGTTAAGACAATAATAAAAATCGACCCCACCCCCACAAATTCAGCTTGCTGAAAAATTAATCGCAGACGCAGGGGTGAACGAAACGCCATCAACAACGCTTGCGCCATAAGTTGCGCCATCGCACCTAATTCACCAATGCCACGAAAGATAAAATTAAAAAGATTTCCTGAAAAAAGCTGAGATAATTGCTGCCGACTAACCGCAGTCTTCTCAGTATTTTGATTAGTTTTTGTCCGCATCATTTGACGAAAATATCTGCACAGTTCTAGCTGCTGCTACCACTATTACTTCACTTGCGCCAGCATTACATAAAACCTCTGCCGCTTCCCGTATTGTTTGCCCGGATGTTACAACATCATCAACGAGAATACAGCGACCATACACTAATTGGCGTGAAAAAAAAGCATTCTTCACGTTCTGCGCTCTATTTACTAACGATAATTGACTTTGTGGCAATGTTTGTCTTTTGCGTTTAAGCACGTATTTAACTCTGATCCCCATTTCTTTCCCTATTACCCGAGCCAGAACAGCACTTTGATTAAATTGGCGTTGGCGTAACCTACGAGTTCCTAAAGGAACAGGTACAATCATTGATACATCTTTAAAACAATGGCGCACCCGTTCTTGGGCAACGACCATACGAGCCAAACCTAATATTAATTCTTCACGTTTATGAAATTTAGCCCTGGTAATTATTTCAGCGATGGTGCCTCCATATAAAAATGGTGCTACTACTGCTTTATACGGAGGTAAATTAACACGACATTGTTCACACAACCGCGCTGTGGTCGGCAAATCACAAATGCGACAACGACTTTTATCATTGATCAGAACATGTTCAAGGCACTTATTACATATTCCAAAATGATTTTTTTCAGCTTGCACACTATGACATAGCCCACAAGTTGGCGGTAACATCGCCGTAATAATGCTTTGCAAACTTAAAATAATTGATGACATTTCTCCCCCTTTTTCCGATTTCCGGTAGCCGGTTTGACGCAAACATTAAGCTATCTAGCTATTATTGGTTAATTTTATGGTGTACTTTTGACCTATATACCTCCATCAAAGCCGCACTGCGATATGACTTTGCAAAATATCAACCATGTCGCACTTTGCTTGAACTCATAAGTTGTGCTACGGCAATACGGTGTTTCTATCATATCAATACAGCGCCGAGAAATTTTTAATGCGGCAAAAAATCGTCACCCTACTAACCTTCTTTTTATTGATAGCAGGTTTATCATTAGTAAAAATTACTAATTCAACAGCAGCAACTGCTGCACCAAATCCAAAAACTGCTACCGCAAACCAACAAATAATTAATCAACTTATTGATATACTTAAAAGCCACGAATCACACAAACTACGACTACAGGCGACAATTAGATTAGGCAATATTGATGATCCTTTAACACGCAAAGCCTTAATTTATGCGCTTGAAAAAGATCCTCACTATACCGTACGTGCTGCTTGTGCCACCGCATTAGCAAAGCTTCATGAATTCAATGCCATACCGCAATTGCTAACTCGCGTCGGCATAGATCCAGAGCCTTTTGTACGCTCACAAGCTAGCCAAGCCCTTGAGCAATTTAATCATAATGAAGCCATTGAATATGCTTTAAAAACTTACACTTCGCCTTACCCAAGCGTTCGTGCTGAAGTAATACGCTTTATCGCTTCAACGCCAACTCCCATGATTGAACCTGTTTTAGCTTTAGCATTAGGCGATGTCGCTGAAGTCTCAACCGCTGCGTCAAAAGCAGTTATGGCAATACCCATACCTGCAAGATGGCGATTTTTATCATCTGCAAGTTCGCATCCAGATGTTGCAGTTCGTCGCGGTGCTATTTTAGCTTTAGCCTCAATGCCAAGCCATGATGCCGCCGAAATTGTACTGGCTGTTTATGACCGCGATATCGAAGATGAAGAAGTTCGGGTGGCTGCTCGTGAAGCTCTTCGACGACTGCGCGACTTTTTACCAATGTCGCAGGTATATAGAGATGCTAATCCTACTACTAAAAAACATATCCGTTCACGAGCACTACGTTTACTTGGCTGTGTCGGCGGTCCCCAAGCGTTAAAAATATTAACCGAGGCTCTCAAAGATAATGATCGCTATGTACGTGGGATCGCGGTTATGGCTCTTGGTGAGCTTGATGATCCCGCTGCCCTGCCCGCAGTAGAAGAACTATTAAAACATCCCGATAATAAATTTATCATGCACTTAATAAACAATACTCTTCGTCAGCTACACAACAAGCAGGAAAACCGTGAACACTGACAACACCCGCCAACTACTGGCAAACAAACAAATCGCAATTATTGGCGTCGGAAATATGGGTGAAGCCCTATTAAAAGGTTTTCTTCATACTAAAATATTATCTCCTAAACAGATTATAGTGTCAGATTGTGCTTTCGAAAAACTTTCGCAACTAGCTGCAACTTATAACGTTGCCACTACCCAACAAAATTCTGCAGCAGTAAAAGATGCCGATATTGTTTTATTAGCAATAAAACCACAAGTAATTAATCGTGTTCTTGACAACATTGCCGCAGCAATTAAACCAACAGCTTTGGTTATTTCAATTGCCGCGGGTGTTTCAACCCAAAATATTGAAAACAAATTACCAATTAACACAAGGGTTTGTCGTGCAATGCCTAACACTCCAGCAATCGTTGAAGCTGGGGCAACTGCTATCGCAATAGGTAAACATGCTCATCAAGATGATCTCGCACAGGCAAACGCCCTTTTTGCCTCAGTTGGTCAAGTCTATAATATTGATGAAAATTTGCTTGATGCAGTAACCGGTTTATCCGGTAGCGGGCCTGCTTATGTATTTATGATCATTGAAGCTCTCGCTGATGCTGGTGTGCGCGTTGGTCTCCCGCGAACTCAATCACTAGCTTTAGCAACCCAAACCCTCTACGGAAGTGCCAAATTATTAATTGAAACAGGTGAACACCCAAGTGTTCTCAAAGATAAAGTTACTAGCCCTGGTGGCACTACAATTGCAGGGCTACATGCTCTTGAAAGTGGCGGTCTACGAGCCACTATTATCAATGCAGTAGTTGCAGCAACGAATAAATCACGTGAACTTGCTAAAAAAGATAGCTAGGGCGTTTCCCTAACTAACTATTAAAATTTATAAATTAGTAATAATAATGTATTACTGATAATCTTTATAACATAATAGAATAGACTTAAGTCCACGAACGTCGATGCTTTTATAAGGAGGCATCGAGCGTTCCATGGTTAATGAAACTGCAGCTATAGATTTATGTTGGCTGTGGCGACCTCCATATGGTGATACGATTACAGCTATAAGGCCAATGACTGAGCCCATTACTGATAAAATTCTCGTTTCACGTGCCGCAAATGGCGACAGCATTGCCTTTGCTGAATTAGTACGACGGCATTATCGCCGCGCTGTACGTGTTTCTTATGGCCTATTAAAAAATACTGAAGATGCAGAGGATGTAGTGCAAGATGCTTTTGCACGTGTCCATATACGCCTGGCCGATTTTGAGGGAACCTCTTCATTTTACACTTGGTTATACCGAATTGTAGTTAATTTAAGTATTGACTTATTGCGACGTTATCGACGTGAGCGTCGTGCTGATCTTGATACTGCTAACGCACAAGAAGCCCAAGCTATACAAAATGAGCTTTGGCCTCGTTACAATGATAGCCATCCAGGTGAAACATCCGAGCGTCATCAACTAAGACAGCAGCTAACCGAGGCTCTAGCTGATCTCCCTGAAATACATCAAGCAGTTTTACTGCTCAGAGAGCTTGAAGGGATGAGTTACGATCAAATTGCAGATATTTTATCTATAAAAAAAGGTACGGTCATGAGTCGTTTATTTCATGCCCGCAAAGGTATGCAAGCCAAGCTAATTGAAACTTGCGTAGTTGATTCTAAAAATTTACCGGAGCAATCGCGATGAAAAAATGCGATTTCCCCGAAGAATTACTAAGTGCTTATGCCGATGGCGAAGCCGGTAAACGCCACTATGAGTGTATGCGACATTTAGCTCAGTGTAGTGAATGCCGTGAGACCATTAATAGCCAACAAAAACGCAGTAAATCACTTATAAGCCTCGTTGATCAAGGAGTAGGTGATTTAGATCCTCTTGTTGCTTTAACTCGTATACGCGCCAAAATAAACAAACGTGAGCAACGACAACTTGGTAATAAGTTATTAGACTTTTGGCATGATTTAATTACTTTTCATCGCCGTGCTTTGGCTGGTATCGCTTTAGCTATGGGTATTGGCGCCTTATCAGCGCCTTTGGTAGTTTTGTGGGCTTCAAATCATTTGCAAAATAACGGCAATAGCGTATCTACAAAATTTGCAGGCGTTATCATTGAATCACTGCAATGCGATGGTGCGAAACAAGCTATTGTGCGCCATAATAGCGATTATTCTACTACTCTGATATGGGTAGAACCTGATGCTACTACAAACGAAAATACTCCTTAGATTGACCCTGGCAGTATGCATAATCTTAGTTTTACTTGTTGATAATGATGCTTATGCAGCTGCTGCTCAGCTTAAAATTAGAGTGATCTGGGCCCATAACTTCTCTAACCACGTTGATTCCAGCCTCACTAAACTAATTAAAAGCTTAGGTGAACTTAAATACACCGGATATGAGCTTAAAACTCAAACCACTTTGGCTTTAAAATCTAATGACACCCAAAAGATAAAATTACAAAATGGCGCCCTACTTAAACTTACTCTTTTAGAATATGATAATGATACAGTTAGATTAGAAATCGAAATTCCTGATCTTAAATTTAAAACGAAAGTTAGTATTGCTAAAAATGCAACCTTAGCAATCGGTGGTCCGCCATACGAAAATGGTGTATTAATTATCGCCTTAAGTCAAAAATCTTAATCAATATTAAAAAAAATTCACATCATTGAGTAGATTGCTCTATCTCATTTATCGAATTACGTTTCTTACGTGCAGTAAGATTAACCCGGTAACGACGATTAGCTTCAATATTTATAGGCATCTTCACAATTTTACGGCCTATCTTTGTTGCAATTCGATGTTTTCCTGGCGCTAATTTTACTTCATGCTTTTTAGTCCTTTTCACCACCATTTTACCGTCTATTAAAATAGGCCCTGGACGAATCAGATTAATGATAACAACAGCATCTTCAGAAGGTTTTACCTCTTGATTGTTTACTGTATTTTCAGAGTGGTTATCTGGTGTAGGTGTCGCTGGTTCTGTGGTGCTTGATTTTGGTGTAGGATTTGAAACCACCTTTGGTGATGATGATAATGTATCTTGAGCACTATTTGCTGGGCGGTTGTTTTCTTTAGGAACCTCTGGAACATCAGCACCACGCAGATGCGTAAAGTAGACAACCAGAAATACCAAAATAGCTACACCAACAAACAACAAGATAACGGCATTACGCCGTTCTTTTTTTATATCACCTACTAATGCCGCTGTGTCGTAACGTCGCCGTTGCATGAAGTACGACAATAAGGGTATCACAAATCTGAGAGCATTGAAGCCATAACTGCATAACTAATAACAAATTAAATTAGCCAAATTTAGAGACAGACCCCTAGCTATCACAAGTTGATTGTACATATTGCATTTGAAGATCAGCAATTATCTGCTCTAAGGTATTTTCTTCTGCTGCATTTAAATTACCCTGTGTCTTTTCTTGTAGCATAATCAAAATATCAATGTATTCAGCTGCAAGTTGTTGATCGCGTGGCAAATCTTTGGCCTGTTCGTCAGAAATAACACCTAATGCCGCAAAAGCATTAGTCGCCAATGACGCAATAAACGACATAAAATCAATTCGTTGCGCACAGTTGTGATCATTATTCGCGTTGTTAGTTGCCGACTTAGAATCAGGTACCTTTTCCCGATCAGTCATAATAATAGAAATTAACTCATAAGCTGGCGGTTTGCTGTCAGTTCATCAAGCTCGTCAAGATTAATGGGATCTGCTTCAGCTTGTACGTCAGCAAGCTCCGCTAAGTACTTCTCATAATCTTCTCTTTTTATGAGACCACTGCGAATATGACGCTCAACCATACGTACATCAAAAAGGATTTCTTTAGGAATATCTGACATAGTTCATACCTAATAAAACAATTTAATATATAACCCAATTGAGCGAGTATATAGGTTGGGTAATTAAAAACGTCAAGTAGTCTTATAAAAATAGCCTTATTCTTGCCTGCACCACCATTATTCGTAGTACAGGCAAGAATATAACCGCACAAAAATTTAGCTGCTTAACCGAGTACTGCGTCTTTATAACTCTTTGATAACCTCATTCTAACTACAGTCTTAGCTGGAATTTTGATAGGTTCACCGGTTGCAGGATTGCGACCGGTGCGAGCTTTACGCCTAGCTTTAACCAGCTTGCCGATACCTGGTAAAACAAAGACGCCTGCTTTTTTGGTCTGCATTACCGCAAGGTGTGCAACCTCATCGATAATTGCAGCCGCCGTCTTTTTAGGTAGTTCAAATTTTTCGGCGAAGTACTTGGTGACCTGACTTTTTGTCATCGCTTTCGTACCACTGGCCATCATCGGCTCCTTCGAGAGGGTTTTAGCAATGCTGTATGGAGCGGATACCAGAAGGAGCTTGGTTATTTCAACAGACTTTTGCTAATATTTGTGCATTTTCTTATTAATAAAAATGTTAGACGTGCTTGCGAGGAGCAATAAATCCAACTTTTTTTGAAAAAACGGCACAATTTTAAACACTTTTTAGTCTAAAAAAGAACTTATAAAAAAAAATTAAAATTAAAATTTCTCTCTAAGTTCAAGCAACTACTTTCTCTTCAAGAATAAAACCGTGTTGAATAATTAAGCTTGTTATTGCCTCAAGCTTGAGTTTGCTCATTTCAGAATAAGTAAGTTCGACGTACGATCCCTCTTGGTTTGACCAGAAGCGGGTAATATCTCCATGACCAAGAAATTGGCCGTAATTTTCTACATACAAAGAAAAATCATAACCTCCGGTTGGAGGAGTACTAACTGTGCCTGCAAGATGCAACTGCAAGCCATGCGAGCTTATAGCTACAATTGTTGCAGTACTGACCTCTTCACCATTATGGCCTTTCCAAGCAAAATCATGTTTTATTTTTGGAGAAAGCTTAAACCAATGGCCTTGTAGTTGCATTGCAGAATGATGACGTAATCGTCGAAAAATCTCAGAGCGAATTACTTCACCAGTTAACTTAAAACTTGCAGCAACAACACCTCGTTGCGCCACCTGCACTTCGACTTCCATTTTTCTATGTGTAGGAGATATCTGCTCATCGGCAAGAATATGTGCTCGCATTAATATTGGATACCATAAGTCTAAATAGCAAAAGAATTCACTCGAAAATTTTTTTAAGACAAATTGACTGTCTGAAAGCGGTACCGAAAAATATACATGACTTCCAGCTAAAACAAATTGACGTACGGCTTCTAATAACAAATTAGCAGGTACATGTTCGATACTATGTTCGAAAAAAAACTCATGGGTTGTATCAACGTAAAGTAGTGCATAAAAATTCTGAAGTGTCTCACTACTATTTTTTTGCGCATGCAATAACTTAGCAAAATAATATTTTTCAGTTTCACTCCATAAATTTTGAGATGATAATAACAAACGAACAAGTCTTTCGTATTCAATTTCTCCAAGATCTGAGCGAAGTATATATTTATCAGGTTTTTTATATTGGCAGTAGCATCTATCAATTAGTTCATGATCATGCTTGTGAATTTTGCTAATTATTTCTTCATATTGTGCAATATCTAATTCAATTATATCTGTTAAATATCTAGCTATACTCACTGAAGTAGCACCATCATTCCATCCTGGAATAGTACCAAAATTCCAAGGAACATACATACATTCTATGTATTTTCGAAAATCACAACTTTCTTTAAGTATTTGATTAAAAACATTCTCAGAAATAACAACCGGCAGCTCACCACGAAGATTAGCAACTAGCACGTTTTTACTAAAATTTTTATGGACAAGCTTACGATCTACTAATTGCACTCCTGCGATCGACATAAAACGCCTCCGCAAATTATTAATGATATGCCCATATCTCATGCTACCCGAAGGTTTGATCACTATCAACTACAACAGACTGTTCAGTTAGAAA
>JAFGEK010000182.1 GCA_016931625.1 Deltaproteobacteria bacterium
AGAGAGTTTTACGTAACTCCTCGTCATTCCTACGAAAGTAGGAATCCAATTCCGATAAAAGTGAAAAATGAGACTAAGAGTCAGCCCTTGCCATCTCTGGTCACACGTCGAGCGGGGCGGATATTTTTTGTGGTTTTTTGCGATCGCCGTTGCCCGTGTGTCACACGTAGCGCCGCCTTATGTTGCCGCTGCACCAATTGCCTCAGCGCTACCGGAGCCAACACTTGCACTTGTGGGCCATAGCTCGTTACCCACGCTACTAACGCAGGGCTTATAGGCGCTGATAACTCAACCTCTAATTCGCCCGTGCTCATAAGTTGTGCCCGCTGCGATGGATGTACGGTATGCTCGCCAATCAACGGCGCAATTGCGGCGGCAAAACGCAGGCGCACAGTAGTGGGCACGCCATGCCAAGGACCAAAGGTGCCATGTAATACCGTCGTTGGTATTAATTCATCATGTCGTTCAAAATATTCACCAGTAGTGTGCACTGCCATTGCACGATCGACCAAGAATGTTCGTAACTCTTTACGTAAATGACAATAGCCAATCACATAGATAGCGCCAGCTTGCAGATGCAAATGATACGGGTCAACTCGGCGCTCGGTCGCCTGCGACTCGCTGCGTTTACGATATACAAGCACTACGCTTTGCCGGCGTTCAACTGCTTCTACTAGTTTACTTACTAGGTCAGCTTGCGCATGGTAGTTATGATTCACCCATGATGTCGCCGACACCAGTGTCGCTGCAGCTTGGGCACGTTCACGTAACTCTTTTGGTATCGCCCCTGCAATTTTAGTTACAAGCGTAGCCAAGACCCCTCAACAAGCAAGAGGTGCACTCTATTTAATTTTTTTCCCAGTCGTAGTCAGTGACAATGTCCCATGCTTGACCCCGCGAGTGCCGATTAAGGCATCGGCAATTTTTTGCACTTGTTTGGCATTACCGCGTACCGCAATCATTTCAAGACAATTATCATGGTCTAAATGAATATGCGTTGCCGCTAAGACTAAATCATGATGGTCATGTTGAATGCTGGTTAGGCGATCAGATAAGTCATGTTTATGGTGGTCATAAACAATAGTTATAGTACCAGTGACATCAGCATTATCATGCCATTCATCTTGCACCAAAGCGTTACGAATTAAATTGCGCAAAGCTTCAGAGCGATTGTTCCACCCATGTTTTTTGGCTATGCGTAGAAAACGGTTAAGCAAATCAGTTTCAATCGAAACGCTAAAACGAGACAATTTATCCAAAATTTGCCTCCTGTTGACAACGCCATGAATTTGTGATGTGCAGTGTTACGAAATAAAAAAACGTAACACTGAATTATTTGTTTTTAATTCAGCAAATACTAAAAAGGTACATTATGCAAAAGCTATCTAAAAAGCTAGTCATGTTAATGGTAATAACACTCGTTAATATTTGTGCTTGCGGTGATAACAAAGATGAAGCCGCACAAGTAATACTTTACAATAATTTCGATAACCCCGATATGCCTTATCAACCTTTATGGACTATATGCAAATCGTCTTATCTAGGTGTTGAATTCGCCAAAATAGGTTGGGGTGAAAAAAGTGCCCAGCAAGAAGTCAAGCCGGGTCTAGATTATGTCTATATGGTAGCTGCATGGGAAGATTCAACTTGTGCTGCAGAAAATTGCTTGCCAATCGCGTCTAAAAACGAAGAAGAAGTAGTTGATGGGCAAACCAGTACTATAGAAATTAATTTTGCCAATCACCAAGGGCCATGCCCTCCGCGTGAAGGCGTAGCACCAATACCTGAAGCCCTATATAACCACATTTTAGAGCTTTGGCCCGATTATAATTTTTTGCCATATGCCGAGCGTACCCAAAACACACAGTGCCTACCTGATGATGCATAAATTACTGCTAGTGGTTATATGTTTTACAATTGGCGCCTGTGAATCATTTTATCCTGAAGTAGTAATTGTTAATAAAACTGCAGCTCCAATTCTTTTGCGCAACATTAGTTACAATGGTTGCTTGTGGGAATCGGTGTCGCAGTATGAAGAAGTGACATCTGTACAAAAATGCATGCCTGGTAGTGATCATGTATACTTTCAAAAATTTAATGCATTAACATATTACAAAAAGTTAGTTGAAGATGATTTAATCGATGATTTCAATACAGAAACTTATAATTGCGATGATGTGATCGGCGAATGCCCAGTTGACGAAAATATTACTTCACAGCCTGTTTGGTATAACTATCGTACTAGCAAACGTTTTGCCGCTAAAGAGGCGGGTTTTTATACCATTGAAATTTATTTAGAAGATTTTGAGCAAGATTTTTCAGTGCCTGGCCCATACGGACATTAAGTGAATAAGTTAATTAAATATTTAATTTTTTTATATACCGTAACCAATTGGCAATTAGTCAAAGCTCAAGAAACTAATACCGAGAAAAGCCCAATACTAAAATCTGACGTTGAATCAACGTCTGCAGCCAAACAGCAAATTCCTGTATACGAAACCGTTGTTATCAGTAAAAAATCAATTGAGCGCGATAAAACTCAAAGCACGACTATTGTTGATGGTGAGCTTTTACGCTCTAGTTCTCAAGCTAGTATGCTTGAGGCGTTGGCGCAACAAAGTGCTGATATCTATGTTTCAGCTCGTGGTACAACTCATGGTGTAGCTAACGGTGCTTCGGGTGGGATCCATATTCGTGGTTTAGGCGGTAGCCCAAATTCTCAAGTGCTAGTAGTTGAAGATAACGTTCCAGACTATCAAAGTATTTTTGGGCATCCAATCCCAGATGAATACGTGCCTTCGCTTATTGATGAAGTTTTAGTTATTAAAGGAGGCGATTCAGTTCTTTATGGTTCTAACGCTATGGCAGGCGTTATAATTTTACGCAGCCGCTGGCTAACGCACGAAGGATATGAGCTGCAAAACGATACGGCTTATGGTAGTTATGAAACTTTACGTGAAACAGTTTCGTTTTTAAGTAAAACGGGTGCTTTTGATATCGCTGCAGCAGTTCATGCTTTATCAAGCGATGGGCATCGCCTCAATGCAGGTGGCAATAATGTTATTGCCACAACCGCCGCTAGATATTTAATTACGCCTAATTTAAAAGTTAGTTTTCGCAACAAGTTAGTTCATATTAAAGGCGCTGATCCCGGGCCGGCTTCACACCCAAACGCTGATAATTGGTATGATGTGTGGCGTGATAATGTTTCGGCTGAGCTACTTTATAAGTACAATGAATATAAATTAACTAGTTTGCCATATTTAACATACGGCATCCACAAGCTCTATGATGGCTTTTATTCAATTGACTATATTATGGGCAATAAAATTGAAGCTCAGTATGAGCCAAGTAAAATAATTAAGATTTTACTTGGGGTAGATCCGCGTCGTATTGATGGCAGAGTTAAAAATCGCATTACCAAAGAACATCAAAAAATAAAAGCAATGAACGAAATTTCTTTTTATAGCCAAGTTACGGTTCAACCTATTAATTGGCTAACCGGTGTATTTGGTATGCGTGCTTTAAATAATACTCGGTATGGTTCGGTGTTTTTATATAAGTCAGGGTTACGTCTTGATTTGGTTGAGGGTTTAAACCTTTTTGCACGTGTTACTAAAAATTTTCGTCAGCCAACTATTCGCGAATTATATTTACCATATCCTACAGCTAACCCAAACCTTAAGCCAGAATACTCAACTAATGAGGAGGCTGGAGTAAAATTCAATTCAAAATATTTTGAAGCTAGCTGCGCTGGTTATCGCAGTGACGCCCATAATTTAATTAAATACTTTGGGGCATGGCCGAGTGCCGAAGTGATAAATATTGACAATATTATGATTTGGGGTATTGAAGCAACGGCAAAGCTTAAAAACATCGGACCATTTACAATGCATCTTAGTGCTGATTGGCAAGATGTTGGTCGCTACACTCGCCAAAATCCCAGTACTAAAGTCAATTTTGCAATTAATTTTAAGCATGAATTTAGTTCACATCGATTTAATGCAGACATAAACAGTGAATGGGTCAGTGGTTTATATATGAACGATTATTCGCGTCAGGCGATAAAAGACGTAGTCGCAATTAATCTATCATTACGGTATCGCTATCAAATTCCAGATAGAAAATTGTCAGTTGAACCATATGTTATTTTGCGAAATTTGCTCAATCAGCGCTACGCCTACATTAAAGATTACCCCATGCCAGGTTTTAACGTGCTCGCAGGTATGAGAATAACAATGTAAAGAAACACAGGTAAAAACATGTAAATAATATTATTAACAGAAAAACAATTAAAAATAGTTAAGTTTTATGGCTTTTAAAAGATCATTAAATAAGACGAGAATTGTACTAATTAGCTTGGTATTTATCCAAATCGATTAATACAAGCACTAAAAATGCTTTTTTTGTAAAACCGTGTTTGACACCACCACTAGGCTTTAGGTACTTTGCATGGCCGTGAGAAATCGTCGCCTTTTCTTGGTAATTCTTGATGGTTACGATCGTGCGCCTCGTAGAGCACAATTGTCTATTACTGTCTTAAAAGGCTTGGCGGCAATTATTACAACATTAGTATTATTATTTGGCCTAATTGTTATCCAGGGTGCACGAAATACAAACATCGCTGAAGATACCGCGCACGTCGCTCAAGAAAATAAAAGATTACGTACAATTATTAGAGAGATTGAAAATCGTCTACCACAAGGTCAAATGCTTGAATTGCGCGCCGAGCTGGCCTTTGCCCAATTATGGTCAAAGAGTGATTTAAGTTTTAATAAGGGTGCATTAGGTATTGGTCCTCTTGATACTAATATTGAGCAATCGATTTCTCCTAACAATCTTAACTCAAATATAGAGATCGAGCCGATAAAAAGTAGGGTGCTAGCAATTGCTCCAACAGCGCTACCGCAAGAGTTTGATCGCTTAAGAGTTAACGCGCAGGCACTGCAGATTTCGCTTGATGAAATGATCGAATATTTTCACGATACTTCTTTATTACTTTCAAATACTCCATCGATTAGCCCTGTAGAAAATGGTTTTATAACTAGTCCATTTGGCAGACGTCTTCATCCTATAACTCATCAAATTGTTATGCATAAGGGTTTGGATATTGGTGGGCAGTTAGGTACCGATATAATTGCCCCAGCCGATGGTACCGTAATTTTTATAGGTGTACGTGATGGCTATGGGTTAACCGTGGTAATTGATCATGGCTATGGGCTTCAGACTCACTATGCCCATCTTAGCATCATTAAAGTTAAAAAAGGTCAACGTCTGCAACGTGGAGAGTTAATCGCCGCCATGGGGGCGACTGGTCGCGCTACTGGTTGTCATTTGCATTATGAAGTACGTTATGGCGGTCAGCCGCTTAACCCAATACGTTTTATCCTAGATTAGTGAAATAGATTAGTGATATAATTTAAAAAAGAGAAATAGGGGCACCCCCAAGTTTAATTAAAGTGATTGTTTACATAATTTTGACAAATAAAAAAAGGCAGCAGTGAATATGCAATTTTTTAGACGCATTTATTTTCGTATAAAATCTGCCTTAACCCCGATTTTTTTACGCTGGGCCGCACTTTTTGGTTTTATCGTTGGTGTATATACCTGTCCATGTTGCGGGCAACCAGCTTGCCCAAATGTTGTTTTAGGTACAGGTTTAGTCGCAGGTATCGTGGCATTTGTCAGACGCCATATACTTAAACGAAGAAAAAATATAAAATCAAAGCATGCGCAATTCTCGCATGAGATGCATGCATATGAAATAAAAGATAATGAGCAGATATAATTAGTATTTTAGCTGTTTTTTGGAAATAAACTTATAGAATCGGGCGCAATATATAAATCAATCGTTTCCCCGATATTAAATTGATTTTGATGCTGATGACTTGCATAGATAATTAAAGGTACACCAATATCGACTTCAATTTCTAAATGAGCAATTCTGTTATATATATTTACAATAATTCCATTAAAATTATTGTTATCTGAATTTTTATTTATTTTACCGTTGATATTTATGCATTCAGATCTAATGGCGGCAATAACTTTACCGTTTTGTTTTTGCATAGTATAAAGGTCTGGCCCATTTTCAATTTTTATTGCAGAGCCATAATTATTTATAGTGGCGGTCGCCGAAAACAAATTGCGTGTGCGTGTGAATTTAGCAACAAATAGCGAGTTAGGACGAGAGAGAATTTCTTTTGGTGTGCCGATTTGTTCTAATTGACCATTGTTCATGATGGCAATACGATCAGCAACATCTATTGCTTCTTCAAGGTTGTGGCATACGTGTAAAAAAGTGCCATTTACTGAGCGTTGTAATTTGTTTAAACTGCTAGCTAAATCAACTCTGGTATTTTCATCAAGCGCACACAATGGCTCATCGAGTAATAATAACCTTGGCTCGGTTACTAATGCTCTTCCTAAGGCTACGCGTTGACGCTCGCCACCACTGAGTTTTTCAGGGTAACGATGGGCTAGTTTATCTAACCCAAGCCGAGCAAGCATTGCATTAACTTTTTTTATGATAATCGCTTTAGGTATTTGGTGAGCTTTTAAACCATAGGCGAGATTTTCTGCTACCGTCATATTAGGGAATATGGCGTAATCTTGTGGCACATAGCCGATATTTCTTTCTTCAGGATATAATCTTGTAACATCAATACCATCAAGCAGTATTTGCCCTTGATGATGTCTATATAATCCAACAATACATTCAAGCAGCACTGATTTACCTGCACCGGTAGGTCCAAGTAAAACAAAATATTCACCTTCTTTAATAGTAAGATTTATTTGGCGAAGGTGAAATTCTTGCAGTTCAAGTGAAAGGTTGCATATTTCAATCATATCATACTCCTTGATACCTTGATGTTTGCTAAATGATGCAACAAGTATACACAGACAGTAGCAACGGCTAACATTACAAATGCAATAGCAACGCCTTGTTCGGTGCGTCCTCCTTCAATTTCCATCCACATACCGACAGCAAGCGCATCGGCATTATTGATGCCTAGCCATTGAGATAGTTGTGAGAATTGATTAATTGTACGCATACGAAAAGTGCCAGCAACTAACAAAACCGCACCGAATTCAGCTAAGGCACGCGTCCAGGCCAGCACTAAACCAGCAATAATTCCACTGCGAGCGAGAGGTAGCGTAACTGTAAAAAAGGTGCGTATACGTGAACTACCCAGAGAGCGAGCAACATGCTCGTAACGCTGGTTAACTGAAGCAAAAGCTGCACGCCATGCTTGGATACCAAAAGCTAGTGATAATATAAGTTGTGCTAATATTATACCAGTTAAGCTATGCACAATTCTGATACCTAATGCGTCTTGCAGCGCTAATACTGGAGGATATTGCAGAGCCACCATAAGTGTAAGACCAACAGTTGAAGCAGGTAATACCAATATCGAATCTAATAGAGTGCCAGCTATTTTGCGGCCACGAAAATGAAAACGAGAAAGCGCATAAGCAGTTGGGACTCCTAGCACAACAGCGATAATGGTAGTTGTCGTTGCCGTAAGTATACTTAACCAAAGTGAGCGCCAGAACCATGATCGCGAAAATAAAGTATGAATAGCGTTGCTATTAGTTTGATTATAATTACTAGAAAATAGCCATAAAGAACCAATAAGTACACAAATAAAAATGCATGATAAAAATGCAGTAAATAGCCAAGTTATATTTAAATAGCACTTTTGTTTTAGCAATATACCGTGTTTAATGGCGTGAGTATTTTGATGTTTAATATTGTGATTAGAAGACATGTCCACGTCCCCCCAATCTACGTACAGCCGCTAAACTAAAAATAGCAATTAATACACAAAGAAGGCTATTGGTTAGTGCCCAACCAAGTACACCTCCATTCCAATCAAGATAAACTGCAAATGGCAAAGTATCAGTACGACCCTGAATGCCACCAACAAATAGCATTAAAGACTCCCATTCAGCAGCAGCACGCGCCCAGACGACAATTAAACTAGCCAAAATACCGTTTCTTGCTAGAGGGAGATCAACCAATAAGAAAGTGCGAGGCAGTGAGGCACCAAGGCTGCGAGAAACTGCTTCAAAACGTGGACTAACCGTATCAAATGCTGCTTTAAGCAAACGGATGGCAAATGCCAAAGTAACAGCGATTTGGGCGACAACTACACCTGCAACAGCATGATGTATTTGTATACCTAATATCGAGGTAATTTCATTAATCGGCCAAGATATAAAAAAGCCTAAGAGAAATACACCTACAGCAGCAGGGGGTACCATCACCGGCAAATCAATTAAAGTTAATGAGAGACGAGAAAAAGGTATGCGATAGCGTGACAACACATAGCCAGCCGGAATTGCAACTAACATCGTTAAGGCAGTAGCAAGAGCCGCAGTCCAGACAGTTACCCATAAACTTGACCAAGTTCGTGTTTTGCTCAAGTAATGGATGAAATCATGCCAACCTAAAAACAGTGAATTGATAATTATTAAAGCGGCCACTGCGGTGGTTAAAGTTATACCGATTCCGATAAAAAAACCGTACCATGTTAGGTGTTTTATACGGCTTTTGTGAAAATGACTAATCATGCAAAATGACCTATCGATTTTTATCAATGTAGCGTCTGACGTTGTCGCAATACTTCTTTAACAAGATGCCCAACGGTTGCTTTGGTTACGGCAATACTAGGATCTTTGGCTACTTTTGCGGCAGCCACCAACCATTTCATATCATCAGTAGTAGCTTGACCGTTATCAGTACAAAATCCTGTATCATCAGTAGGCACAGCGTTGATACCATAGGCATGGCTATGAAATATTTTTTTTCCTTCATCACTTAAAATAAAAGCTTTAATTTTTTTTGCAAATGTAGGTTGTTGCGAGAATTTAAGCAAAGCAATAGGCAGACGAATAATACCTCGATATTGTGGTTCTATAGGGACGATTTCAATATCTTTTAAATATAATACAGCAGTTGTAGCCCAAACGATAGTGGCATCGATGGCGCCAAGTTGCACCGCATTGCCAAGTTCAGGAATACATTTAGCATACATTGTTGCATTTTGTTTAACCGCATCCCAAATGCCAGCTTTTTTAAAAGTTTTTTCATGCCATAGTCCGATAGCAGCAGCTTCTGGGTCTGCTAGCCCTATACGTAAGCCGCCACGTTTAAAATCTTCTATTTTAGTAATTTGTTTGGGGTTGCCCTTGGGGGTTATAATTACCGTAATGAAATGGGCGGTAATATCGGTTTGTGGGTTATAGTCATCAATAAAACCCCTGTTAACT
>JAFGEK010000183.1 GCA_016931625.1 Deltaproteobacteria bacterium
AGTAGACATTACTGATAATGCCGGTGTTGCTACCAGTTGCGCTTTGCTATCTTTCTCTATCAGATCAATTATTGATTGCGGTAACTCAGCAAGAGCCGCGTCATTAGGTGATACTATCCACTCATAAGCTAAACCTGATTTATGAACAGACGGCGGTGCAACAACATAACCACTGTCACACCTAACATCTAAAGCAACACCATCAACACGCACCCTATTTTGCAAGCCACCTGGTGGGCGAACAAAATAGTAGTGCTTACCTTTAGCTGTCTTTGCTACGGGCGTTACTAAACTATCGGGCAAAAGTTTATCGATAGTTGCTTGCGCTTGCTCGCTATCAACATCAACAACTATTAGTTGCGATATCTTGCCTGTAACGATGCCTATGTTTGCATCAGGCCATTTTTCAAACCACGCTTGCACCTCTTCTGTTGTAGGCACTCGCTGCTGGAAATCTGCCCATGGTATGAGTGGCTTTTTGCCCCTTGGTTCAATGGGAATAGTAGGCCAACCTTTTGCGGCATAGCTAAGAATTAATTCGATAGTGCAAATCATGTAAAAATCCTTTGTTGCTCATAAATTTTTCTTCTCATGAGCTGATACACTACTCGCGCATTTACATGATTGGCAATTCATTAATTATATCAATATGTTACAAGGATTTGCTGTGAGATCCGTACTTGCTAAAATGCTAAAAAGTAAGTTTTGGCGAATGTCGAAAACGATAATTGTGAGATCCAAAGAACGTAAAAAGTGACAATTGTGAGATCGTAATTTAAAAATATCCGATTTGTGAGATCTACAACCAATCAGGTAATATTAAATGCCAACGATCAGTTTTTAACTGTAAGCGATATCCTTGCCCAGAGTCTGAAATAATAAATTCCTCAACCTTAAATCTTGGGAGGTTTGCCTGCTGTGCTGCAAATTGTATAGCATCGCGCAGATCTTTCATTTGACGTCTAATTGCGGTTTTAGTTCTTACAGGCCCGCTATTACCATCAAAAGAATAAACTCCTTCATCAACAAGCTTACAAAACGTTTCAAAATGCTCACCCTTTGGAACATTAGCGTTGCAACCATCTAACCAAACCTCGTGATTATCTCTATCCAGGTGCAAAACAACTTCGTTTAATTGATGGTTATTGATTGAACTTAATTGATACGGCAGTGCGCTTTTACCATGAAATTTAATCAAATAATCTTCGGCTGATGTTGCTGACGCTAAATTGCGCCAATCATAAGGAGTAGTAAACGTATTATGCTTTAGTATTTGCTCATGAGATAATTTCACTTTATCTTCTGGTTGCCATGCATCACGATAACCACTGATTGAAGTTTCAGCACCTAATATTTGAATCATTCGTCGGCAATCTATCAGACCGATATGTAAGCGAGATGCAACTTCCAATATGCTGTAGTTGCGAAATGCTTCTTCATCAGGATTAGCGGCCAAGTCTTCTTGAGCCATATCAAGAAATGCAACGATATGACGCAGAGTGCGTTTAGCTTCTATAAAACAAGCCATGACTGGTAATCTAAGAGCAAGCCGTCTATAGCCACCAATTTCGGTAATATAATTTCGATCTATTAAATCTCTCAATATTTGATCGATAAGGTCTGGCGACACTAGCTCTTCTTTTGACCTGCCTAATATGAACCCGCTTTCGGCCATTCGCATCTCTCAAGCCACCAATCAAATATCATACGCAGTAGGTTTTGAGCATCAATGCTGAGTTCGGTATTCGTTGGTTTAGTTGTCACATAGTTAGGAAATCATATTGCAGTGAGTGTACCAAGGTTGTTTTACTAGCTACGCGATCGTATACCTTAAATTAACAACTAGGGCATTACTACACGAATTTTCATTACCATATCCAATATGATTTTATTTAAAGTTCATTCAGTTTCTTAATTTTGCTTTTAAATATCAAACATATTATTCATTATTTGCTTAGAAATCATTCTTTGGCTATTATGTGGCGAAAGAAAGTCAATAAATATGCACTTATTAGGATTAAAACTCGCCAATATTGGCCCATTCGATAGTGTTGAACTTAATTTTACTAATCAAGAAACCGGTAAAGCTTCACAACTTATTGTGTTAACTGGCGAAAACGGAACCGGTAAAAGTATCTTACTAGATAGTATCCGCGTTGCATTTGGAACATCTTTTGGAAAACCTACCCGTCCTATATATCGTGAAGGAGATAAATTCATTATCGAAGCGATTGTTGATAGAAATATTAATAGTGAAATGATTAACACAACTCTTCACGTAGACCGTTTTGATGTTCATGGTAATCCACAAACACCATAGTCAAATCTTCCAATCCAGGTACAAAACGGAAATGTGTCAAATCCAAAATGGGTGGTTGACTATTGGCAATCAGCTTTGGCAACAGATCCTTTTCGAATTCAAAACTTTAGTGCACCTAACCCTAGGGTATATCTCTCAAACGCATTTGCCGGAAATACTCAAAATTCTTTTGCAACGAACCTGATCTGTTATATCGATTACCTTAGAGATAGTAGAGATAACGAAGAACAAAAAGTTGGTGAATTGTTATGGCAAGCTTTGAGCACAATTACAGAGAAAGCTATCAACGATGGAGCCTTAAGTCATATTGCAAGATCTACTTTTTCACCAATATTCAAGCATAGAAATAGAGAAATCAGTATAGAGAAGCTCTCTGCCGGAAGTTTATATTTTATTCAAAGAATGCTTGGACTACTAGGCAAAATGTATTCATGTTATATGGTTTCAAATAATCAATCAGATAATCTACTAAATACACCTGGACTTTTACTCATCGATGAGCCAGAAAATCATCTTCACCCTAAATGGCAGAAAAAATTCTTGCCTATAATTCGCGCAGTCTTTCCAAATATACAAATAATTGCTGCTACCCACTCACCATTCATTGTTGCTTCGTCTCCTGAAGCCAGAGTATTTGTATGTCGGGCCAAAGACCAGACATGTGAGGTTGTTGACGTAACTCGCACTTTTGCCAACGAACCTGTGGATGAAGTCCTGATGTCAGATGCTTTTTCAGCAACACCACCTTTTAGTGAAAAAATCACACAATTACTTTACCAGCGTAATGAAGCAATAAAGCAGAACAATAAAACAGAGAGAGAAAAAATTGAAAAGGAACTCCTCTCATTGAATCAAGAAGCATTTGCTTGGCTACGTATCGATTCTTTATTAAATAAGGTTTCACCTTGATTCTATTAACCCGCCTCCCTTGTCCAGAACCACTTGCTAGCAATGCTGACAAGTGGACTAAAGAGTTTATTGCAAAACGCCAGATTGATAAAAAAGAACGACCACAAAAAAAAAGATATGCACACAATCAAATTATTGATCAACTTGCGGCAATGAGTAGCCAGAAATGTTTTTACTGCGAATGCAAACTTATATTTGATACTAATACTCAAGGCTATGGAGGTGAAGAGACAGTTGATCACTACATAGAAGTTTGTGTTAATCCTTCAAAAGCTTATGAATGGTGCAATCTTTACCTATGTTGTAGAGGTTGCCAGAATAAAATAAGAGAAAATAGCCTATCCGTAAGCGAATGTTTAGACCCATGCGGCACTTCAGACCCTTCTGATCATTTAATTTTCGATGATGAAATTATTAGATCACGAAACAATTCAACAAAAGGGATTGCTACAATTAAGAAGTACAAACTTAATCGTGAAAATCTGGCATATAAGCGTCTTAAACAACTAAATGAATTTGGGAAGTTGCTCTACGAAATTTATAATAGACAAATTAAAGAGCAGAGGCAAACAATGATCAAAGAAGAACTAGAAGCGTTACACAGCTTTGCTCAACCTGATCACGCATACTCATTAATGTTTCGATGGCGACTGAAAAATTTTAAAGATATTTAACTAATTTTTACATTATGTATATTTACAGACATCTTATTATCCAGGCATTATTTTATATTTTGTAACTTTGTTATTCATTTTACTCCTAAAGTGCACCTAATGGCTTGATCTAGTTCTCCACCACTTGGAAGATTAGGGCCAGAAATAAATCTCTTAGAAAAATCGTCGAGTGAAAAACGTATTTTTCGTTCAATTTTTAAACCACGTTGTTGGCCATGTAGCACCTGATCGCTAAGAGCATAAGTATGTACTGTGATATTGTCTGCTCTTTTATTTGTTAATAATGGAATATCTTTACCGATTATTTCTTCAAACTTTCTATACACTATATTTGGCAAAATAAAATATATCCCAGTTTTAACAAGTGCTGACCTAGAATATACTTGTCCTTTCCTAATTAATTGCGGGATTAATCTTTTATGTACGTTTGCCCAATTCATCCCATGAGCGGAAGTGGGAATTGTTTTTGCTGTCTTTATGTTTTTATATGCATACCATGTATCACGGTAATTACCTGTTATATCTATGCTTTGAACTTCTATACCTGTATATTCATTCAAAGTCCCATTTAATATTTTTGCAAGAACCCAATCCATTGAAAGACTATTACCTACCTTAATTTCTTTACCTGAATTCATTCCTAGCGCAACGATGCATTTACTAATATTTTCTCTATTTTTAATAAAATCATCAAATGTGAAAAACGGAATATTCTCACCAAATGCATCCTTTGAAACTTCTTTTAATGAATTATAGTTATCAGCATACAAACGATTTGGGCATATGATGCAATCTCCAAATGGTGATGTTACGCTGCACGTGCCATACGTAATCGATTTATCATGGTTTGTTTTACTGCATGTTTTGTTAATAAAGGGGCAAGCTCCAATATTCCAGAGGGTTCTACACTGTCTTGTTGTGTCATCAGGTGAATAACCAAAAATTTCGACAATATCTTTACGGGGACGATTAAGCATTTGTTATCATTTCCCTTATTGCTAAACCGATTGAATATGCCATTAAAGGTGGCACAGCATTACCAACTTGTTGATATTGCTTTGTCATATTTCCTTTGAATATATATCGATCAGGAAACGATTGAATTCTCGCAGCTTCTCTCACAGTGATGACTCTATCTTGATATGGATGAAAAAAACTGCCCCAATGAGGATCGCATTTTGTAAGTATAGTTGAACATAGTGAATTAGGATGAAGCCTACCATATCGTTTTGTATGATCACTGCGCTTTGCTCTTGTTAAGCCTTTTGGCAAAAGATCGAATGGGATATCCCGCCAACTTCCTCCTAATGGAATATGTTTCAACCTCTCAATATTTATCTTTGCTAAACTGTTACAAAAATGACTTGTTATTTTTTTTGCACCCCGGCGCATATATTTTTGAAAAGTTGTTTTTGGTGAAGATAAATAAGGATATTCTCCAATTTTTTTTTCACTATTTATAGGAGGCAAATCTGAAATAGCGTCCCAGACGTTTATCTGTTCCTTTAATTTTTGGGCCAGTATCGGTAGTATTGATAAACATAGTTTTTTTGCATCTGTAAAATTTGCTTGCGCAGTTGAATTATATTCTGGTTCTGGAAATAAAATCGGCTTATGGAAATCTCTAAGTCCTATAAATACCGTTCTAAATCGCATTTGCGGTACACCATAATGCCCAGCAAAAAGAATTCTATGTGATAACTTATAACCGAGAAATTCTAATTCTTTATAAATTTGTTCTACAACTGTGCCCTTGCCTAATGAAATAATTCCAGGCACATTTTCAATTAGCACGGCCTTTGGCATTATCTCCTTCGTGATTCTAATAAACTCTTTAAAAAGATGATTTCGTTGATCATCGAGATTTCTTATAGGTGCATTTATTGAAAAACCTTGGCATGGAGGACCACCAGCAATTAAATCAATTTCGCCATATTTTTTCATAATATCTGCTATTTTTTTCCTACTTATATTTTTAACGTCCCCTATAATTACATCACAATCAGGATTGTTTGTTTTGTATGTTGATGCATACGTCTCGTTTATTTCATTTGCTAAAATAGGTTTGAATCCTGCTTGTTCTAAACCACATGATAAACCACCAGCTCCAGCAAATAGATCGATAAAACGAATTTCGTCTGACTGAGAAATTTCTGAATTTATATTACGCATATCTAAATCCAAAAAATGATTACCTAATTAAATTTGAAGTTATGCTCACTTGTTTCTAAAAAAATAATAATTTTCTTGTATGTCGTAAACATCTAATAATCAATGAATAGCTCTACATTCGCGTGCTTTACTATGTTTCTTAGCGATTTTCATGTAAGATAAATGAGCAAGTCTACTGATACCAGCTTCTTTTAGAGCAAGATACCAATTATTGCCGTTAACAAATAAAAGAACACGGGTTGCGCACGACACAATTCTCCCCCTAAAAAACCCCGGGGTGTTTGATCGCAAAGAACAAAGAACCCGGGGGGATCAAGTTTGGCTCCCGTGAGAACCACTTCTAATTATTAACTTACTAAACAGGTTTATAAAATCAAGCCAAATGATGCTTAATATAACCACATAATATTACTTAACAATTAACATATAATTGGCTCTGGTATAATTTCATTATTGCACATCATATCGTAAATAACTGCGGCTATAAGTTTACGAATACCACGCAGTGCCGCTTCTTGTGATACTGCCAAATGACTAAGGCTAGGAAATTCAGCACAAAGACCAACATAATCTTGATCTTCATCTAACCAAGCAACGTTATACGTATATTGATCACTTTCTTGCGGCATTTATTTTCTCTAACTTTTCAACTATTGACGATTTTAAACATCATTTAGTACCATAACTTTACCTGCCATAAATAATGGCAGAGTTCATAAGCTCCCAGCTGTCGGTAAAAACGACGGCGGGTTTTTTATTTCATGATACTGACACGTCAATGAATCACACATCGTGCATTGTTGCAGATGGCAATCTTATGTAGCCTCTTATTACATATTTTTATTTCTCCTACCACTGCCCAACTCAACCCCAATCTTCAGCGATTCAATCATCACCCGCGCCTTCTCAACCTCGCCCGCCTCTATTGTCGCCAATACTTCACCCAACACTTTAATTAGCTGCTTACTTGGCGACTCATTCTCTAACTCTCGCGACACTAACCCCACAGACTCAGCCAACCCAGCTGACTCCGCTGCCCCCGTTTTTGCCTCATTTGCTACGTTTGCTACATTGCTACACTGAGATGACGCTAAACCATGCGAAACGTAGCAAGGCCCTGGGGCGTAACCCCTTGAAACTTCGTTTTCACTAGCACGAGGCGTTGCTAAATCGCCTTTAAAATCGGACACTTGGGCGCTTTCAAGTCCCGTCCACCCCGCCATTTTACTAGTTGAAATCATTGAACTTTTTTCTAACTGTAGCAACCCTTGCGCAAACTTGGGGTGTACGGTTGTATCTTGTAGGTCAGGACCCGCGATTTCATTAGGTTTTTTTTCGCTCGCTTTTGTCTCAAATGGTGTGGTTCTTCGATTCTTTTCATTCATGGTTAGGCGCGCGTCCTCGGCCATCGCCCTCGCTCCAACACTGCCTTCGATTAAAGCTGGCAATTCTTCTTCTTTAGTACAAACCGATTCTAGGTTGCTTCGTGCGTGTGAGCCATAGTCCGCTCGCGCGACGGGCCCTCCGGACACGCTATCATTTTTATCAAAGTTCTTCTTAGTTATAAGGTCTATATTTAGTTTTACCACTTCACCACATAGAAGCTCCCACGGCGGCTCGTTGTAGAGCTAGATAATATCGCCACGGCGACCATGGGTAATCCATTCAAGTATTTCTTTGCGCGCGCCGTCATTGATTGCCAAAGTTATAAAGGTACGCCGGGCATCGTGTTGGCGACGTTTGCGAATATCAAGCCGCTCAAGGTCTTGATGCCAACGTTTCAGCCCATGATTGACATTGCGATTATTAAGTTTGCGTGACGGCACTATAAGGTCATCATGGTTTGGTTTGCGGCCAAAAAATATCGGCCAGTCTTGTTGCTGCCACTTTTGTAAAATAGCGGCGAGTTGTGGATTCACAGGCAAGCGCCGCGGTTGCTCGGTTTTAACTGATTTTTCGTGCTTAAGATGCGTATTGTATGACGCCACTATCGACAAACGGCCTAATGGTTTTTGTACTGGCTCATAATCACGCCAACGCAA
>JAFGEK010000184.1 GCA_016931625.1 Deltaproteobacteria bacterium
CCTAAACGGATAGAACCTCTGGCATGTTCAGGGCTGACACCAATTGCGCGTAACACATGTGAAGGTTCAAGATTTTTACTGCTACATGCAGCTCCGGTTGAAAAAGCAAAATCCCGCATAGATAATAAAAGAGCATCAGCTTCAATACCATTAACTGCGAGATTTAAATTACCAGGCAATCGCTCATTTACTGGTGGTCCGTTTAAACTGACCTCAGATAGTTCTTCAGTTATGGCATTGCATAGCTTTTGCGTAAGCTCTCGTAAATAGTTAACCTCTTTTAAACCATTTCGCGTTATTATTTTAATGGCTTCACCAAAACCAACTATTCCTGGCACATTAAGAGTTCCTGCACGTTTACCGTACTCTTGGCTGCCTCCAAGCATTTGCGGTAAAATAATAACACGTGGATTACGACGACGAATATACAAAACCCCTACTCCCTTAGGACCATAAATTTTATGTGCTGAGAGAGAGACCAAATCTAAATTTTGATTATTTACATCTAGGATGATATGACCGGCAGCTTGAGCAGCATCCGTGTGAAAAATTACACCACGATTATGACATAGAGAACCAATTTCAGCCAATGGTTGTATCGTACCAATTTCGTTATTGGCAGCCATTATCGAAACCAGAATTGTATCTTCACGAATTGCATCAGCTACGGCCTGTGGTTCAACTCTTCCAACTCTATCTACTGGTAAAATCGTTATTTCGTAGCCGCGTTTTTTTAATGCCTGGCAGGGATCAAACACTGATTTGTGTTCAGTAGCTTGAGTGATGATATGTTTGCCATGTTTAGCATATGCTTGTGCGGCACCAAAAATTGCTAAATTATTAGCTTCTGTAGCCCCACTAGTAAAAACAATTTCTTGCGGCTGTGCCTGTATTAACGAAGCTATTAAACGTCGTGATTCTTCTACTGCTTCATTTGCTTGCCAACCATAAGGATGAACACTACTTGCAGCATTACCAAACTTTTCATTAAAATATGGCAACATACGTTCTATCACTGCAGGGTCAACCGCGGTGGTGGCATTATTATCCAAATAAATTACTGCAGTTTTCATGTGTTAATTATTACCTTAAGTTTTACTTTTTATTTTTAATTAATTCACAACGTGTATAAACTTCACGACGTGAAAATGAAGTAATAGCAGCTACTGCCGCAGTAGCATCACGTGCAGAAAGTCCAATATCGAGACATTTATTTAACATGCTGTCAATAGCTTCAATTTCAGGAGAATCTGAATTAGCATCAGATTGCGCATCTAATACTAGCGTTATCTCCCCTTTTATATTTTTATCGAGTTTAGCCGATAGTTCAATAAGTGTTCCCCGATAAAATTCCTCATGAATCTTGGTCAACTCACGAGCTAAGCAAACGTTTCTATTAGGTGTGCTTTCTGCAAGTTCCTTTATCGTATCAATTAAACGATGTGGGGCTTCAAATAACACTACAACTCCGTTATGAGTTGAAACGCGTTTTATGCTATCTCTTCGAATTCGACCGCGTGTAGGCAAAAAACCTAAGAATAAAACACCTGCCGCACCTGCATAAAATCCTGCTGCTGATAAAGCAGTAGTTAATGCTGATGGTCCGGGGATTGGTATAACATTAAAACCTGCTGCTGCAATTTTAGCAACGGCAATAGTTCCCGGATCACTTATCGCTGGCGTCCCTGCATCAGTAATAAGTGCAACATTTTTACCATTACTTAAAATAGCTAGAAGTTCTGATATCCGATTGTTTTCATTATGCTCATGAAGCGAACGTATTGGTTTAGCGATGCCATAATGTTCTAATAATATTCGTGAACGCCGGGTATCTTCTGCATATAGTGTATCAACAAATGTTAGAATTTGTATGGCTCGTGAAGAGAAATCCGCAAGATTTCCAAGTGGTGTTGCAACAATAAATAATTTTCCTTGAGATGACATTAAAAACTTTCTTTTTTTACTACACCTCAAAAGCACCTTGCACTAATTCAAAATTAATTGATTCACCTAATGTGATCCCAACCGCATCAAAACGCATTTGCGGCCATGGAGTGGCTAAGCCACTAATATAGTCTCGAGCAGCATAAATAATACGGCGCCTCTTAGGGTAATTGATGGTTTCTAAAGGTGAGATACTGTGATTTTCACTACGAGTTCTAACTTCAATGAAACACAATATTTCGCCATCCCAAGCAATAATATCAATTTCACCACTAGGGCAACGATGATTTCGAGTTATGATTTTATATCCTCTTTTTACTAAATATTTTGTTGCCAATTCTTCGCCGAATGCACCTTTTTTTGCACGTATATTATTATTAGTCGATTTTGGCATTCGCCTAAGTCTCACTGTGAATTATTTCAATAAACTAGTCATGAAATTCTAGTAATAGGAATGTTGATAGTATTAATACAAGATTCTGACTCAGCAAGTAAAATAAATTGAAGCTTTCGCTGTAAAAGCTCGGTTGGTATCGTTTTTGTCATCCAGTTATTTTCATGAGTGCTATTAATAATTACAGGATTATAATTGCGCTCATCGCACCCAATAACTAAAGCTAAACGTAAAGCCACATAAACAACTTCACTAAATTCAAATGAAGCGTCATTGAATGAAAGGCTTCGACCGTCAGCAGTTTTAAGCAATATTTCAGTGGGGTTTAGCTCTATTGCAACAATTTGTTGCAAAGAAATAGATCCAATCAACGATGAGCTAATACCAGTAAGACGCTTATTTGCGGTTAATGGGTCAACAAGCCACAAATCACAAGCCTGACGAGTAAAATCTGCAACTAGCTGGTTATTACTTTCGCTTTGGCTACTTTCAAGATCAATAGCATCCGGCTCTAACGGCTGAATAATACCATCGCGAAGTTGTCTTAATTCAGCCCGCAGCGCTCCAACATTTATACCGATGCTAGATTTCTGCAATTGTTCTTCAATAGTTGCAATTTTACTGTCTATGGCATTACGTTTGGATACTAATTCATCACTAGTTAAAGTATGATCATTATCGGTGCGGGCCATAAAAGCTTGGCGTGCTTGTTCTTCGGCTTGATGTTTTGCATTAACCGCTGCTTCAACTTCTTTTTGTGAACCAAACCCCCAATCTTCAAGTATTCTTTCAACTGAAGTAATTAAGGTAGAATCCCGATCAAGAATTTGCTGGTGTCTTTTAGCAAATCTTTTGCTTCGGCGACGTTGACTGGCGCGCCAGTCATATCTTGTGAAATATTGCCACAATATTACAGTAGCAATACCGTATGTTGGAATATCAATAAGCGCCAGGTATCGCCAGTTTTTTCCTAAAAAGAGCGCAGCCGCAATAGCTAATGTTCCAAGAATTATACTACTCCAAAACCATTTGCGCGGCATTTTTATAAGTTGCTCACGTTCTTCAGAGGGTGCCAGACGATTTTGTGCTTCTTCCCACCGCTGTAGGTCTTGCTCGCGACGTTCTATGCTTTTGTTATACATTGCATAGCGTTCTAGAAAATCTGCAGGTAAGGTCGCATAACGGGCTGAATTTGCCTGCGCTTGCTCAACAAATGAATCTGGCTTGTCAAGTTGAGATAGTTCATCATCAATAGCAAATCGCTGTTTTTGCAAACCATCTAATTCAAATTCGAGCTTGTCTGTATTATCACAAATTTTTAATTGATCTTCAATTTCAGCAATTCGTGCAGAAGTTTCGTTAGTGCTACTAGTATTATGGGTCTTAACAAGATTTTGCGCAGAGTTACTATTTTTACGAGCAAGTAACTGTGACTTAGAAAAAGTAAATACTTGGTCGAATAAAGTATTTTCACATAACCCTGTTCGTGTATGCAGGATCTGCATTACCTCAAGAGTATCATCGCTTAAGAGTTCAAATTTACGTTGTGTATCTAAATATTGCGATACTCTTGCCCTGCCAGTATGTAAATCGCGCCCTAGTCGATAAATTGTACCGTCGGCTGCTTTTAAAGTAACTGCAGCTTGAGCAATATTGGCATCGAGGCCTGGTTGGATTTGATAATGGTCATCAACACCAACCAATAAAACCCTTAAGGCTCGCGTAAAAGTATTAAGAATTGGGCTAGACGCAACAAAAGCGTTAGCTTGTGGTTGAAGCTTTAGTTGGATAACAGGAAGATTCTCAACGCCTTGAATTGCTAATTCAAGAAGGAGCACGGCCATAAGCCTTGTGCGTCGTTAAAGATTAGCTTTGCTTATCTTCTGGACGCCATTGATCTTTTTCACGCAGACGCGCCGCTTTACCGGAGAGTCCACGTAAATAGTATAAACGGGCTCTGCGAATTTTTCCTTCAGAAACTACTTCAACCTTTTCAATATTTGGTGAGTAGATCGGAAAAACACGTTCAACACCTACACCATACGATACCTTGCGGACAGTAAAGGTGCCTCGTGGACCACCATTATGAATAGCGATAACCACACCCTCAAATACTTGGATGCGTTCTTTATCGCCTTCAACGATTTTTACATGTACGCGAACTTGATTACCCGTACGAAAATCGCATACGTCACGGATATGTTCTTTTTCAATTTTTTCAATAATGTTATCGATCTGGGCCATGACTTATTCCCACCTCGGTCTTTATATCCGGAGGCTATATAAACTTTTAAGAGGACGGGTAAATAACACAACATAACTTATAAAATCAAGGGGCAATGTGGGTTTTATTCGGAGGTTTTTTCAGCATCACCCAAAAATAGACCGCAATCTGGGCATTCTGTAGCATTGGCAGGCACTGTAGCTTTACAAGCTGGACAGGTACCTACTTGAGCGTCTTCATCACTAAGTAGCATTCCTTGAGCAATAGCACCCTCACGCCAACGAGTGTTAATAGCATCACGTGCAGATTCAAGGTCTTCGACGGCAACCATTAAAAAGAAACGCTGGGCCACTGCTGGTAATTCATTATTTTCATCAGCTTCACCAGCTAAAGTTGACGCAACGCGTTTTTGAGCCAAGAAACGTTGCGCTTCTGTGAGATCCATGTGATTACCAACCAACAGCGCTTGCAATTCTTTATCTGCCAAAGCTTTGGCCATTGTTTCAGCCGAAGCAAAAGTATCTTCAGCAGGAAGCTCATTTACCAATTCAACTTCACAGTTAGCGCAATGCGTAAAACCTTCACGGTATTCAGCACGACATCGAGGACAATACATGCAAGTTTACTCCTTCATGTTATTTTCGTGCGGCTCGACTAAACGGCGTAATCGGTCGAGAGCAACGAGGGCTTCAACTGGGGTCATATGAGTAGGATCCAAATCAAGAAGTTCTCTTTCAATAACACTTACCATAGTTTTTTTATTGAGTATTTCATCATGCGCTTCACTAGCACTCTTATTGGCTTGTGAAAATAGATTAAGCTGATGAGTATGGTTATCATACTGCTGATTAGCGCCATGACCAAGCACTGGCATTCCCTCTTCATCAAGCTCGCCACTTTCTAAATTAGCGAGCACTTGACGAGCACGTTCAAGCACTGAATCGGGTAATCCAGCTAATCGAGCCACTTGAATACCATAACTACGATTTGCTGCTCCATCAACTAGCTGACGCAAGAATACAATGTGCTCATTGTGTTCTTTAACGGAAATGCTCATATTAACTACACGAGGTCGTTCACGAGCTAAATCTGTTAATTCATGATAATGTGTCGCAAACATAGTACGACAACCAATAGTATCATGAAGATATTCGGCCACCGCCCACGCAATTGACACGCCATCATATGTACTAGTACCTCGACCAATTTCATCAATAAGTACAAAACTTTTAGCTGTGGCTTGCCTTAATATAGTTGCTGCTTCTATCATTTCGACCATAAAAGTGCTGTGCCCGCGACCAAGGTGATCAGCTGCCCCAACGCGGGTAAAAATTCGATCACATATGCCTATAACCGCCTGTTTAGCTGGTACAAAAGAACCCATATGAGCTAGCAAGACACATATAGCCGTTTGCCGCATCACGGTGGATTTACCCGCCATATTTGGGCCGGTTATTACTAACAATTGTTGATCTTCATTAGAAATGTTCACATCATTAGCAATAAAACGTTCACCTTGAGGCAATAAACGCTCAACTACTGGGTGTCGACTTTCAGTAAGTTCAATTATTGGTTCATTAATTATTTGCGGACGGACATAACGACCTTCATCAGCTAATACACCTAAAGATATAAGCACATCGGTTTTAGCTAATAATCGCGCAATTGCTCGCAGACGGTTTATTGCAACGTTAACTTTAGTTAATAATTCGGTAAATAGTCTTTGTTCACAAGCTTTGCGTCGCTCTGAGGCATGGATTGCTTTTTCTTCAAAATTCTTTAACTCTTCAGTTATAAATCTTTCGGCATTTACCAGTGTCTGTTTACGAATATATTCCGATGGAACATTATTAAGGTTAGCATTTGTTACTTCTATATAATATCCAAAGACTCTATTGTATCTAACTTTTAGGCTAGAAATTCCCGTACGCTCACGCTCGCAACGTTCGATGTCCATAAGATAGGCATGATTGCCATCGTGAAAATTTATTAGTTCATCAAGTTCCTTTGAATAACCACGACGAAATATGCCACCATCGTTAATAGCAAGTGGTGCATCATCAACTATTGCTGTTTGCAGATGCGAGCAAAGATCACCTACCTCATCAATATTTTTCCACTGCTCTGCTAAACTTGACGATTGCTGCGTTAATAACTGCCGAATTTGCGGTACTACATCGAGAGTTTCACGTATTGCTAAAAGATCACGTGGAGTGGCACGCCCAACAGCAACGCGCCCGACCAACCGTTCAGTATCTCGTACCGAACCTAATAACTGGCGCAGTTGTTGACAAAGAAAGCGATCACTTTTTAAAACCTCAACATCACTATATCGTTGCTCAATAAGATTTAAGTCTCGCAGAGGGAACAATAACCATTGTGTCAACAAACGCGTTCCCATTGCGGTCTTGCAGCGATCGATATGCCAAAGTAATGATCCATGTGTTTCAGCATTTGGCCCTGCTTGCAGTAACTCTAAATTTCTTCGTGTAGCCTCATCAAGTACCAAAAAGTCTGCAACACGATAAGAACGTGGTGCAATGAAATGATTAAGTTTGCGCCTCTGGGTGTTTTCAGCGTAAGCGAGCAAGCGTGCCAAACTAAAATATTCAATATCACTGCCACCATTGTCTAAAGCAACAAAAGCATCTATCCCAAAACGAGCGATTAACATCTCTCTTGCTTGTTGTATGGTAGGTTTATTAGCTTCTAATACCCGTACAGTAACATTACGTTCACACACAACTTTACGTAAAAATTGCTCAGTATCGTTTTGTTGTTCAAGCAGTAGCTCTCTAACCCCCATACGAGCTATTTCTTCACTAAGTTGATTATATGGAACATGGGTGCAAAGAGTCTCACCAGCTAATAAATCAAGTAAGGTTAAAGTCACAATTTGTTGAGATAAATAAGCATGGGCTAAATAATGTCGTGACCCTGGATCAAGCATTTCGGGGTCAGATATGGTTCCTGCGGTGACGAGCCTGGTGATTTCTCGTTTTACTAAACCGGTAGCGCTACGTGGATCTTCAACTTGATCACATATTGCAATAGTAAAGCCTTTTGCGACAAGCCTCGCCAAATATTGGTCAACCGCATGGTGCGGTACTCCTGCCATTGGTACTGGGTCGTCACTTTTATCCCGTGAAGTTAAAACTAAATCGAGTTCTTGGGCGGCAATAACAGCATCATCAAAGAAGAGTTCATAAAAATCCCCCATGCGGAAAAATAAAAGCGCACCCTTAGGACATTCATCCTTAGCTTGCTGATATTGACGCAGCATAGGAGTAAGCTTGCGCCCAGCTATAGATGAGGTAGATTGAGTAGATGCACCTGTAGACGACATTGTTTTTTCACGATGTGCACGGGTGCAGCATATAAGTCAATCGCAAGTATAGGTGTTTGGGCACCCAATTACCTTGAGATACATAATCCAGCCTTATCTTTAAGTTTTTAATACAATAAAAACTTATAAAGCTGAACTAATTGTTAGTTTCTTCATCACTGCTGTTTTGTGCACCAGCATTTACGCGTTCGCGTAATTCATGCCCAACAGTGAAAAAAGGTACTCGCTTTGGTGGTACTTCTATGGTTGTACCTGTTTTTGGATTACGACCCGTTCGGGCTCGGCGATGACGTACTGAAAAGCTGCCGAATCCACGGATTTCAATACGATCACCCTTATTTAGGGCATCGGTCATAGTATCGAAAATAGTGTTGATCACTAATTCGATATCACGAGCAGGTAAATGACTTATCCGCGTCGCGATAATTTCCATCAAGCCGCTCTTGGTCATATCAAGCTCTCTCTTGCTAGCTACTTAGCGTCTTTTGTCGTTTGTCGTGCAATCCCTGCCAACTTGGTACTTAATACATCACCTAGTTGTGAACGGCTACGCTCATCTTGCATATAAGCACGATAATCGCTGGTACCTTCACGCGCAGCCTTGATTGACAAAGAAATGCGACGTTCACCTGGATCGACATCGAGAACCATAACCTCGACATCGTCATTCTGTTTTACAACATCTTGGGTCTTGTCGACATGCTCTTCGCTAAGCTCAGAGATATGGCAAAGACCGTCAATACCAGGCTCGATTTCAACAAAAGCACCATATTCGGTGATTTTGATGACTCGACCCTTAACTTTTGCACCGCGCGGATATTTCTTAGGTAGAGTATCCCACGGATCATCTGTAAGTTGTTTAATACCAAGAGAGAAGCGTTCGTTATCAACGTCAATATTTAATACGACCGCTTCAACTTCATCGCCCTTCTTAAATAACTCGCTGGGGTGTTTTACACGGTGTGTCCATGATAAATCTGAAACATGTACTAAACCGTCAATGCCTTCTTCAACACCAACAAAAATACCAAAATCAGTAACGTTTCGGACAACACCCTTAATAACCGCACCGACTGGATATTTTTCAGCCAGCAATGTCCAAGGATTAGGTTCGAGTTGTTTCATTCCCAGCGAAATACGTTTTTGTGGTAAATCAATATCAAGCACTGCCGCTTCAACTGGGTCACCAACGTTAACTACCTTGCTTGGATGCTTAACTCGTTTATTCCAGGTCATTTCAGAAACGTGGACCAAACCTTCAATGCCGGGCTCAAGTTCAATGAATGCACCATAATCAGTTAATGATACAATCTTGCCACCAACCCGTTTACCAACTGGATATTTCTCAGCAGCGGTACTCCAAGGATCTTCTGAAATCTGTTTATAACCTAGAGAAACGCGTTCACTGTCAGAGTCGAATTTAAGTACTTTGACTTTAATTTCATCGCCAATTTTAAACATTTCGCTTGGGTGATTAAGCCGACCCCAGCTCATGTCAGTAATATGCAATAAACCATCAATACCTCCGAGGTCAACGAAAGCACCGTATTCAGTAAGGTTTTTAACCTGACCGATCATAACCTCGCCTTCAGCAAGTTTCTTTAAAGTCTCGCGTTTTTGCTCTTCGCGTTCTTGTTCAAGCAATACTCGTCTCGACAATACTATATTGCCACGTTTTTTATTGAATTTTATTACTTTAAATTTAAACCGCTGACCAATCAATTTATCTAAATTACGAATAGGACGCAAATCAACTTGTGAACCTGGTAGAAATGCTTTTACGCCAATATCTACACTTAAGCCGCCTTTAACACGTGCGACTATCGTACCATCAACTAATTCATCTCGTTCAGCTGCTGCAGAAATATCATCCCAGACTTTAAGTTTATCGGCTTTTTCTTTAGAAACTATAACGAGTCCAGACTCATCTTCGCGACTCTCAACAAATACATCTATAATATCACCGGAATTAACAATAGGCGCGCCATCAGCAATTGGAAATTCGTCTATTGATACGGTTGCTTCACTTTTATAACCAATATCGAGCAGTACGAAGTCTTTACTGACTTCGAGCACACGACCACGGACAACTTCGCCTTCTTTAACTGCATCCTGCATTGCTAAAGATTGTTCAAATAGTTCGGCGAAGGTTTTTCCGTCTTCGCGGAGCTCCTGTATCTGGGAATCCATCAAATAAATCTCCTTAGAACAAACTACATTCCGACTCTAAAAGCCGGACCTGCTAATACAACTTAGCAGTGCAAAAGATGTTTAGTCTGTAAATGCTGAGTGCATAAAAACCAAACACCAAATTAACAAAAACATAAATGCCACCCATTGGCATTTATGTTTACTTCATAAAAACATCGTGTACACGCAGAATTTACTGTGGTACCCGACTAGCGCTGCGACGGCGTCGTTTCAAAGCCGCTCGCATCTTTTCTTTTTTACGAATAGACGGCTTAAGGTAATGCTCGCGGCGTCGGACGTCTTTGAGAATGCCGGCTGCTTCCACTTTTTTCTTGAAACGCTTTAATGACTTCTCAAAAGATTCACCCTCTTTAACTACAACTTTTGCCACGCAACGCTCACCTCCTCTCGCCGTGAACTCCTGGAATATTTTTGTATATTTACCCAGGCGGTGGCGCATCATACGTATTAACGCACGGAAAGCAAGCCCTGATGAAAACGTATTTTTAATTCGCAGCAGAAAAGTTTTTAACTTTGCAATGTTATAAGTTTGGTAATTCAATGAAAATCTTCACCACCCATTTATTTTATTTTACTTATTATCTCATACCTAATACACGCAAAATTTCTTCGGTCGTAGTCTGCCCTTGGGCTAATCTTTCTAAGCTACTTAAAAAAAGCTCGCGAGTTCCAGTAGTTACGCTGGTTTGACGCATAGTTTCATCATTTGCTTTTTGATTAATTAATTTTTTTATTTCTGATGAAGCATCTAACATTTCAAAAATTCCGATGCGTCCTTGATATCCAGTGCCTCGACAATTAACACAACCAGCTCCGGACATCGTACCTGAAAAACGATCGAGTTGTTGTATATTTAATCCAAGCGCTGCTGCTTGATCGGCTGTTAGAGGTGCTTTACTTCGACAGTCTTTGCAGACCCGACGCAATAATCGTTGCGCCATGACTCCAACAAGTGACGAACTTAATAAAAATGGTGGCACGCCAAGATCAAGCAAGCGTGTTATCGCACCCACACTATCGTTGGTATGTAATGTTGAAAGAACTAAATGGCCGGTTAGAGCAGCTTGAATCGCCATTTGTGCGGTTTCGCTATCACGTATTTCACCGACCATAATTATATCTGGGTCTTGCCGTAATAAAGTACGCAAAGCTTGGGCGAAATCTATTCCAATCTTAGGTTGAACAGCGACTTGATTGAATTGATCGGCTACCATTTCAATAGGGTCTTCTACTGAGGTTACATTTACTGTGTCGCTGGCTAAGTTTTTCAATGCGGTGTACAAAGTTGTAGTTTTACCGCTGCCAGTAGGACCAGTGACAAGAATTAACCCATGTGGTTCGCCAAGCCAGTGTTTAAAAATTGTCAACTCAGAAGCATCAAAGCCTAAATCACTTAAATCACCTAACAATGAATCGGGATCAAAAATTCGTACTACTACTTTTTCACCAAATGCTACTGGCAAGGTAGACACACGTAGTTCAACAGCTCGATCTGTAAAAGCTGTCTTGATGCGGCCATCTTGTGGTCGACGTTTATCAGCAATATCAAGACGAGCCATTGTTTTTATGCGCGATATTATTGCCGGATGAACTAAACGAGGAATGGTATGAACGTTATGCAATACCCCATCAATACGTAAACGTACTTGTGAATCACCACGTTTTGGCTCTATATGAATATCGCTGGCACGTTGGTCAAAAGCGTAACGCAATAAAAAATCTACCGCGTTGACTATATGTTGATCAGTTGCTTCAATTTCTCCCAACCCTCGCAACTGTACCAACTGTTCAAAATCAGAAAGACCAGAATCGCTGCTACTCTCACGAGCAGCAGACTCAACGCTATTTTTAAAACCATAAATTTCAGTTATTGCCTTAAGGATGTCTCGTTTTGAGCTGACGACAATATTTACTTGGCCGACAATAGCCCGTTTTAAATTTTCAATAAGCTCATAATCGAAAGGATTTTCAACAGCAACGGTAATTCCGGTAGCGTCTTTTGTAATTGGTAATGCAGCGTAGCGTAAAGCGAAAGGTCGCGATAAAGTTCCTGATACCAATTTCATATCAAGCGCTAATGGATCAATCTTATGGTATGGCAAATTAGCTTCAAGCGCGATTATTGAAGCTATACGATCAAGATCAAGCAATGCATCGGAGGCATCATTAAACTCGAATGATGCAATAATTTCAGGAGCGCTAACGCTTGAACCTGCATTATCACCAGTATTTGTATACAATTGACGTGCAATTCGTGCTCGTTGTTCACCCGCACGAATACGAATCATACGACTTTGTTCAGGATGCAAATAGGCACGCTGTTCAAGAACACCAAGCAGCCAATCTAAATTTAGCGATGGCGAACTCATAAAAAAACCACTTTAAACGACTACTAAACCTTCATCAGAGAAATGAAGTTTACCAGTTAATATGGCTTCATTTGTCTTTTCGCGCTCTTGTGACAAATCACTAATGTGTTCAAGTAATTGTGGATGAGTAGAAGCAACTTCAAGAAAAGCGCGTTTGGGCAACTTTAGAACTATTGATTTGCGTAAAGTTCGAATGGTCGCGTTTACTGGTTCGTTGGTTAACAACGAATGTTCACCAAACACATCACCTTCTTTTAGATGAGCAACAACAGTTCTTTTGCCATTAGTTTTCTTTGATACTTCTGCCTTGCCACTTAAAAGTAAATACAAACCATCCCCAGCAGCGCCTTCTTCAAGCAATTTTTCATTTTGTGCCACTTCACGACTTTTAAATTTTTCGATTAGTGTTCGGCGTTGCTCAGGATCAAGCGGCCTAAATACCGCCGAGGTTGCCATAAGATTTGACAGCAAACGCTGACGATAGAAACGAGCAATAATATGAGCAACTGATGAAAAATTCTTTATTACTTCAGCTAAAACGACACGCGAAACTTCAAATAATACCGTCTCTTCATCAGCAATTACGCTAGCTGAGCGCGGTGCTTCACCAATTAGTGCCATTTCACCGAAAAAGGCCCCATCTCCCAAATAAGCTAAAACTAATTCGTTACCGGTTTCTGCAACTTTCGTTACTTTTACCCGTCCACTAGAAATAATGAACATAGAATCGCCAACATCGCCTTCTCGAATAATCACTTCTTCAGGCAGCATAGAGCGCATATGCATTTGCTCCATGAGCTGAATGAAGGCGTTCTTGGGTAAATCAGAGAATAAAGGAATAGTAGGCAAATCAATTGGTGGTGGTGGCTGCTCTTCTATTAGAATTACATCTTCATCACCAAGTTCAGTGATCTCTTCAACTGGAGTTGGTGCTCGTGTTGGCGGTGTTGGTACGGCCACAGGAACTGCACGACCTGTCTTTTTGGCATACAGGTCTGCAAGCATTTTTTGCGTTAAGGTGTGGTCGGAATCAATTTCAAGAATGAGTTTGCATGCTGCTATAGCTTTAAGCAGTAAACCATCAGCCGCATAAGTTTGTGCAACAATTGTATATGCTTCAATTGCTTGTGGGTTTTGCCCAAGTTTACGAAAAATATCGCCACGTTTTAGATGTGCGGTAACATCTCTTGAGTCAATGGCAAGAATTTCGTCATATACTTCGATGGCCTTTTCAAGTTTGCCCTTTTGTACGAGCTTGGCCGCATCATCTTTTAATTTACGTAATTTGTCAGACATGACGGACCCCAAAATTTCTTAAATGTAGACTTAAGTTTTTAAATTAACAAGGTTGGGGGGTCAATGCGAGAAAAGCTTTTTAACAAGCCCAAGATTTTAGTTTTTTTAGCTCTGCAGCCGTTAAAATCCGCCATGCACCTTCGGGTAAAGGATCTAACTCTACCCCACCATATTCAATACGAATAAGCCTGACCACAAAATGGCCTACAGCCTCAAACATCCGTTTTACTTGATGATTTCGTCCTTCAAATAAAGTAATTTCTAGCCACGAATTTGATGAAGCTACTTTTGCAAGTCTTGCTTCGCATTGTGCGGTAGGTCGCGTTAATGAACCATCGGGGTTTTTAAGACGAACGCCCCTTTGCAGTC
>JAFGEK010000185.1 GCA_016931625.1 Deltaproteobacteria bacterium
CAGAAGTAACTGAGATTTCTGGTAGGGGTATAGGATTAGATATTGTCGAGAGAAATATCGAATCGCTTCATGGTGTAATATCGATTAGCAGTGAGATCGATAAAGGAACTCAAATTACGATTCGTGTGCCACTTACATTAGGTATAGTTCAAGGTTTTTCAGTGGGAGTTGGTGATGAGATATTCATACTTCCATTAGAATCAGTAGTGGGGTGTATTGAATTACCTTATTGCGAGCAAGAAAATATTAATAGTCGAGGTGTCATTAATTTACGTGGTAAAGTGTTGCCATACGTTCGTTTACGGGATGTGTTTGGTATTGCTAAAAAATCTTCGGTGCGTGAAAGCGTTGTGGTTATACGTTATGGTGATGGTGAAGTTGGCATTGCTGTTGATTACTTATATGGTGAAGGTCAAACAGTAGTTAAACCTTTAGCACGAGTATTACGTTCGGTCCCTGGGATTTTTGGGTCAGCACTTTTAGGTGATGGACGTGTAGCGTTGATTATTGATGTGGCTGGTTTAATGCGCATGACGACCAGTTATAATTTAGAAAACCGCCAGCGACGAATTAGTCATACTATTACGAACGGAGCTGAAGTATAGGTAACAAAAGTGGAGTCGTAGATGAGCGACAATGACAAAAAACGAAATGATAAGACAGCGAATAATTCAAATGAAACTGTTAGTAATTTTGTACTATCGCAAGCTATAACTAGCGATAACCAACAAAATCAATTTTTAAGTTTTTTTGTCGCTGGTGAAGAATATGCCTTAGGGATTCTTGAAGTAAAAGAAATCGTTGAACTGTCTAAATTAACAAAAATCCCTTCGGTACCAAGTGCTATTCGCGGCGTTGTTAATCTTCGCGGTCGTGTAGTACCAGTATTAGATCTAGCGTTACTTTTTGGATTAACTGAAACCAATATTACTAAACGCACCTGTGTAGTCATGATTGAAGCTGAATGGGAAGGGGAACAGACAGTAGTTGGCCTATTAGCAGATGCTGTTAGTCAGGTAATTGAGTTGCCAAAAGATTCAGTGCAAGCAGCTCCAGCGTTTGGAACAAAGGCTAAAGTAGATTTTCTTAAAGGTATGGCAAATATTGGAGATAAGTTTGTATTAATATTAGATCTTAATAGTGTTTTACATTATTTGGCTATAGATACCATTAGCATTACCGATAATTTATCAAAACAAATACTAGATAGTTCAGCAAATACTGCTATCGTAAATAGTGAGGCTTCGCAGACACAATCTGTGAATATTTAGGCAATTTAAATCGACGGTATGGTTAGATGATTAGTTTAGATAATAACATTAAGCAACCATACGAACTTATCGAAAGTGAATTTAAATTATTTCAACGCCTCGTATATCGTGAAGCCGGAATATTTTTAGGAGATGCAAAACGCGCTCTTGTCGCCGGACGTTTGTCATCACGAGTAAAAGAATTAGGTCTACCTAATTTTAGCGCCTATCATCGTTTAGTTACTAAAGGTAATACTGATGAATTAGCGACAATGCTTGATTGCATTTGTACTAATGAAACGCATTTTTTTCGTGAAGCACATCATTTTGAATTTCTTGCTAACACATGGCTTCCCGCACGCATTAAAGCAGCTTTATATGGTGGTTCTCGTAAAATACATATTTGGAGTGCGGGGTGCTCAACCGGCGAAGAACCTTATTCTATAGCCATGGTGCTTTTAGACAAACTATGTGGTCAAGGCTATTGGGATATTGAAATACTGGCAACTGATTTATCACGACGAGCGCTTAATCAAGCTCGTTTAGGAATATGGAATATTGACAGAGCCTCTGAGATTAATGAGTACTATTTAAAAAAATATATGCTTCGTGGAGTCAACTTAAAATCTAAATGGATGAAAGCCAGTAATGCTTTAAGAAAAATAATCCGTTTTGAGAGGATGAATCTCAACGATACTATTTATGAATATATTGATACCTTTGATTTAATATTTTGTCGTAATGTACTAATATATTTTGATAATACTTCACGAAATGCTGTTATTGAACGACTACTTTCTTATCTTGCACATGCTGGTTATTTATTTCTTGGTCATGCTGAAACTATTAATGGCCTTAATAGTCAATTGTATGCTGTTGCACATTCGGTTTATACCCGCGAGCAGAATAAGAGTGTTTTACCTGAAACAGGTATAACATAAGTATCGAGAAAGGCATGATAGAAAAACAACGACCAATACGTGTATTAATTGTTGATGATTCGGCTGTCGTGCGGCAAACACTACTATCAATACTTAGTAACAATGGCAATTTTATTCCTAGTGTTGCTCCCGATGCATATATTGCAATGGCAAAAATGGCCAAAGAACGCCCGGATGTAATTTTGTTAGATTTAGAAATGCCGGGTATGGATGGTATGAAGTTTTTAACAAAAATAATGGCTGAAGATCCAATCCCCGTAGTAATTTGTTCAGGTTATGCCACTAATGGTTCGCAAACTGCTATGCGCGCATTAGAGATTGGTGCAGTTGAGGTTGTCGCAAAACCCAAAATTGGCGTGCGGGAATTTTTAACTGATTCAGCAGTAATGCTAATGGATTCATTAGCTGCAGCCGCACAAGCTAAATTGAAGATAAACCGTATTATTCCTAGTGCCAAACTTAGTGCTGATCTAATTCTTCCAAAACGTCGAACAAATTTCATTCAAGGTTATGATCGAATAATTGCCATAGGCGCATCTACTGGTGGCACGGAAGCTCTTCGCGTTGTTCTTGAAGCTATGCCTGCAAATGCTCCGGCAATGGTTATTGTACAACATATGCCAGAAGGTTTTACCGCTGCATTTGCAACGCGCTTAAATAATTGTTGTCGTATCGAAGTAAAAGAAGCTTGTGATGGCGATAAAGTATTTGCTGGTCGAGCGTTAATTGCCGCTGGTAATCGCCACATGATTCTAGCCCGAGCTGGAACGCAATATCTAGTTCATTTGCAGGATGGTCCGCTCATATCTCGCCATCGGCCAAGTGTTGATGTGCTATTTCGTTCAGCAGCTCAAACCGCTGGCCGTAGTGCGATTGGAGTAATTATGACAGGTATGGGTGATGATGGCGCCGAGGGACTTTTAGAACTAAAACAAGTTGGTGCTGATACTATCGCCCAAGATGAAGAGAGTTGTGTTGTCTTTGGTATGCCTCATGAAGCTATTATTCGCGGTGCGGTAAAAGAGGTGCTTCCTCTTGGTCAGATCGCCGATGGTATTCTTAAACGGGTTGCAAATACTACAAGATTATTTAATTAAATAATTAAATGTGCATGCATTAAGTCGAAATAGTCTTTATTAAATATATAACAATGATAAAATGCCGCACTCTCTTGACTAAGTCGGTCATGAAGATTATCGCCTATGTTTATTCGATTATTGCCCTTATGGTCACAAGTGAAAGTTATCATTAAAAAAAGCGAGCACAGACATGCGTAGTGATAGCATCAAAGAAGGTTTAGAAAGAATGCCAAACCGGGCGTTATTATACGCCACCGGAATTACTCCAAAACAAATGGGCAAACCATTTATCGGTTTATGTTCAAGCTTTACTGATTTGATCCCTGGCCATGTAGGTATGCGTACCCTTGAGCGTCGTATTGAATGGGGTGTTTGTTCTGGTGGTGGGGTGCCATTTCTTTTTGGTATGCCAGGTATTTGTGATGGCATTGCTATGGGCCATAAAGGCATGCATTATTCTTTGCCTTCACGCGAGTTAATTGCCGATATGATTGAAACCATTGCCCAAGCACATGCGCTAGATGGGTTAGTGTTGTTAACTAATTGTGACAAGATCACTCCTGGAATGCTCATGGCTGCATGCCGACTAGACATCCCATGTATTGTGGTTACTGCTGGGCCGATGCTTTCGGGCCATCATGCTGGGCGCAAATTAAGTCTAATAAAAGATGCCTTTGAAGCAGTTGGTTTATGCAGAGCTGGCAAACTTTCTGAGCAAGAAGCGCAAAATTTAGAAATTGAAGCTTGTCCTGGTGAAGGTTCGTGTCAAGGTCTTTATACTGCCAATACCATGGCTTGTTTAACCGAGGCTATGGGGATGAGTCTACCTGGCACAGCTGGAGCACTGGCAGGGTCCGCAAAAAAATCGCGACTTGCAGAGCTTGCGGGTGAACGAGTAGTTGAACTTGTTCGTCAAGGGATCACCACACGAAAAATAGTTACACGTCAGTCTCTTGAAAATGCCATCCGTATCGATATGGCATTAGGTGGTTCTACAAATACTACCTTGCATATTCCAGCTATCGCCCATGCAGCCGAAGTTGATATTACTATTGTAGATTTTGATCGTCTTAGTCGTTCAACTCCACAATTGACATCGTTAGCCCCAGGTAGCGAGCAATTGATGGAAGATTTTGAATGGGCTGGTGGTATCCCGGCGCTTGAGAAAAATTTGGCGTCATTACTCAATACAGATTGCCTAACGGTTAGCGGCCATACGCTAAAAGAAATTATTAATGCCGCTTCACCCGCGGATGCAAATGTAATCAAAACCATAGAACAACCGATTGCTAAAGAGGGCGGTATTGCCGTGTTAAAGGGCTCACTCGCTCCAGATGGCGCTGTTGTTAAACAGGGTGCAGTTGAACGTAACATGCTTAAATTCGTGGGAACCGCGCGAGTATTCAATAGTGAAGATGCGGCAATGGCATATCTGCGCGCTGGTAAAGTAGTTGAAAAGGATGTCTTGATAGTGCGCTATGAAGGTCCTAAGGGTGGCCCAGGCATGCGTGAATCTTTAGCTTTGACAGCTAGCGTTGCCGGTAGTGGTCTTGGTGACAAAATTGCGATTATTACTGATGGGCGTTTTTCTGGTGGGACGCGTAATTTAAGTATTGGTCATGTTTCACCAGAAGCTGCCGAGGGTGGTCCGGTAGCCTTAGTTAAAGATGGAGATCAAATTTCTATTGATGTACCAGCTCGTAAACTTGATTTATTGGTTGACGAAGCCACATTGGCTTTACGCAAACAAGAATGGAAAAAACCAGAGTATAAATTTTCTCGTGGATGGTTAGCTCGCTATGAGCGATTGGTAACCAGCGCTTCTAGCGGAGCTGTATTATTACCACCTGAAGTTTGTTAAAAAACCAGCCGTTCGCGTGGTTTTACTACTTCACATCGTGTTTAGCAGCTCAACATATAAGCTAATCGCACTTAGAGATTAATCATGGCTAAAAGATGGCGAAAGCAAAAATCGGCTTTGCAGCAAACAAAACATCGAAAGCAAAAACAAGGCGATGGCGAATCTAATAAGGCTGGTGGTACTTTAGGTGGCTTGCGTAGTTTTACCAAAGGTTTCTTTTCAGGCGGCAAAACCAAGAAACCTAAAACTCTAATTGCCAAAATATTTGATGGGTTACTATGGGTAGCTATTGCAGTAGCAGTTTATTTTTTGATAGCGCGTCGTTGCACCAATTAACGATTAAATATTATTCTTGATCACTTTTCTTAATAATTTTAGCCCAACTGTCTTTAAGAGTAACAGTTCGATTAAATATCAAAGCATCTGGTTTGCTATCGCTATCAAGGCAAAAATAACCACATCGTTCAAATTGGTAATTTTCACCCAATTGTGCTGACGCCAAGCTTGGTTCTGCTAAAGCACTTTTTACTATTTCGAGTGATTGAGGATTTAATTGTGATAAAAAATTACTGCCACCTTCACCAGGGTTATCAACCGTAAATAGCCGATCATAAAGCCGTACTTCAACAGGTAGAGCTTGGCTGGCAGCAACCCAATGAATTGTACCTTTTACTTTGCGGCCATCGGGGGTTTTGCCTCCACGAGTTGCCGGATCATAAGTGCAATGCAATTCAACAATATTGCCGCTGGCGTCTTTAATAACCTGCTCACATTTAATGATATAGCCATAGCGTAGTCGTACTTCACGTAAAGGAGCTAGGCGAAAGAATTTTTTGGGTGGATCTTCTAAAAAATCATCAGCGTCAATAAATATTTCACGCTCTATCGGTAACTGGCGCGTACCAAGCTTATCAGGATCTTCAGGAAAATAAGGTGCTTCGATTTCGCACTTGCCGGTATCCCAGTTAGTAATCACAATTTTGAGTGGTTTTAGCACGCACATTACGCGACGAGCGTTGTTTTCAAGGTCTTGACGAAGTGCGTATTCAAGCATTCCAAAATCAACAATGCTATCTGCTTTGGCAACACCGATTAGCTCAGCAAAACGATGTATAGAAGAAGGCGTATAACCTCGACGACGCAGACCAGCCAATGTCGGCATACGAGGGTCATTCCAGCCAGAGACATGTTTTTCGTCGACAAGTTGTTTGAGCTTACGTTTTGACATTATCGTATAGCTCAAATTAAGGCGTGCAAATTCGATTTGTTGTGGTTTGCTACTACTTATAAAGTCAACAATAAACCAATCATAGAGCGGACGATGCGCTTCAAATTCTAAAGTACAAATTGAATGGGTAATACCTTCGATTGCATCCGAAAGTGGATGGGCATAGTCATACATTGGATAGATGCACCAAGTATCGCCAGTGCGAGGATGCGGTTGACGTTTTACTCGGTACATAACGGGGTCACGCATGTTTAGATTTGGCGAATTCATATCTATTTTGGCGCGTAAAGTACGAGAACCGTCAGCAAATTCGCCGCTGCGCATACGACGAAAGAGATCAAGATTTTCAGCAATAGTGCGATTACGATAAGGACTATCGCGCCCTGGTTCTTTAAGAGTACCTCGATAAGCACGTGTCTCTTGTGCCGAGAGGTCACAAACAAAGGCTTTGCCTTTTTGAACCAATAATTCAGCGTAATCGTATAATTGTTGATAATAATCGGAAGTATAATAGAGCGCGGTCTCGGAAAAGCCAAGCCAATGAACGTCGTTTATAATATTATCAATATATTCTACTTCTTCTGTTGCAGGGTTGGTATCATCGAAACGTAAATTGCAAGTACCTTTATATTCTTTAGCGATGCCAAAATTTAAACAAATACTTTTAGCATGACCGATATGTAGATAGCCATTAGGTTCTGGTGGGAAACGTGTGGCTATGCGACCTTGATGTTTATTTGATTTATTATCGTCATTGATAATACGACGTATAAAATCAATACTTTCGTTTGCGGTATCGCCATTTATTGCAACGACACTTTTAGGTTTGCTCATGTCTTTGGTCACTGCATTACCTACTTAAAAAGTTATATAAGTGCGAGTTTGAATAGTCCAAGAAAAACTACCGTCTTGGTCCTGGGTAAGAGAAGTGTTTTTAAATCCAGAGAGAGGAAATAAAAGACCGCCAGCGATAGACAGTTTAATTGGACTAGTCTGGGCGATTTTGCCAAGCAATCCGTATGATATTTCAGCATTAAATTCTAAACCTAATGGCAGACTACCACGAGCACCTTGTAGATCGCCTTGAGCGTCACGATATCTTCCAGCACCTCGTGGAGTAGAACGTCTAAAGAGAGCCTGAGAATAAATTGCTGCAAAGCTGCTGGAAATATTATTGCTAAAGACGTATGCGATTTCGGGTCGCAGATACCAAGCATCAGTAACGGTGCCGATTATTTCGCGGAATAATAGCAAGTCGAGTCGATAGTCAGGATTGAATTGAAAATTGGTAATTTTATTATCATAATCTTCGGTCGCTACCGTATTGCCATATTGCGTGTTTGCGCGATCAAGGGCACCAAAACCAGGGGCTGAATCACCTGAGGCTCCACCGGTTTTGAAGTTAAGAATTAACCCCTGCATATCACTACTTGCACGATAGGTAGCGTCAAGCGCAGCACCAAATTGGTAGACACTAATTTTCTGTTTGGTAGTGCCACCACTAGCAGTAGCACTTGGTATTTGAAGATTATAAGAACCAAATATGCCAGCAGCTTCAATGCCAAGCTCAAATCCACCAAAATAAGTTTTAGTAAAACCGTCAACGGTGAAGATACTCGAGTCGCGTCTTTCTTCTTTTGGCAAGCCACCTGAGGCATCAACTTCTGCAGCAGTATTCTGTGTATCTCCAGAAGAGTTAGGGTCAGTGTAATATATTGAAGAAAGATCACGAGCTTGTCGACGCCAAATACCCCAAACACCATAATTGAATACAGTTTGGCCACTATTTACGCGTTCACGAATAGTTTCAGGTAAATCAAGCCGAAGAATGCGAAGCGAAAATTGGTCAACATCATCCCATGGAACAGCGTCAAGAGGCTGGCCACCGCTTCGACCCATTATATTGCTTGGATTATTAAAAGTGTTAAGTACCGGTCCGCTTGATACCCAGTCATACATAGGAACAAAAATTAAATCGGCGAGTTTAAAAGTTACTGAGAGTCGATCAACGACATCGCCATAATTACAATCAAGGCACGAACCAGAATTGGAAAGAATGCCAAGGCCCCAATCTGAGGGCATACGGCCAAAGCGTAATTCAAGTTGCTCATTAAACGCATGAATTTGGCCATAAAGCTGACGCACAACAATTGCATCGGTTACAGAATTGACGCCTTTATTAACTGTGGCAGTACCTTGATTTAAAATATTGGTAGGGTTTTGATTGGTAGTAAAATTTGTTTTTGCCGTGCTACCTAGAACAACATTATCTAAAATATCGAACATACTAACAATATGGATATTTTCGCTCACATTTATTGTCGGTTGAATACGCAAGCGCATATTGGCTGCGGCAAAATCAGCATTATCCCCTGAAGTGGCGTATAAGCGTGGGGCAGGCAGGCCTTCAACAAATTCAGTCACAGTTCCATTACCGAAATTTAAGCGTCTTAAAAGATCGGTGCGAAAACGAAAATAACCTTTAATGTCAAATAAGGCGGTTTTGGTCTGCACTAATTGCCAGTCAGCTCGATCCCAATCAGCAAGCTGCGTTTCTTCAAATTCGTTATTCGTTAAAGGTGTTGGCGATGCGGTGGCCTCATTTTTTACAGATGAATCATCTGATTTATTTGCAGCAGGTTTATCAGCAGATTCCTGATTTGCTACAGGTTGCTCCTGAGCCTGAGTGTTGTTTACAGTTAATGTAAAAAGTACAACAAGAAAATACCTAACCATATTAGGAACTCCAGATAGTTTATCAACTCTCGCCAAGAAAAGTACCTTTGCTAAAATTTAAATAGCGCGGCACTTTATACCTGTGAGCTTGTTGGCTTCAAGACTCCACGAGTGCGAAGAAAATTTCGCACAAAAAGAGAAAAAAACTGCGCGATTTCAAAGACTCCATGCCAATAGCGAGGCTTTATCATACCGCGCAGCCAAACCAAAACTGTCATAGCAAAATTAAATCATTGTTTTGCTATAATCGCGTTTTACTTAACAACTTTGTCATAAGAAAACCAGAGACAGATTCATTTATGCGTTGCGTTATATTAAAAACTAGAAAATGGCCAGATCTTTGCTAATGCATTCTTGCGATCGATAAACGCGAAGGAGTTTTCAAAAAAATGTATAGTAGCAAAATGGTGCAAAACACTGACAAACATATAGGTAATGCACCAACCTGGGGAACTTTTAACGATAGTGAAATATTAACGCATAAGTTGCGAGATCTTGCGAGGCCATTTTGGGCGAATCCAACAAAGCCGATGAAGGATTAAATGATCTTAAAGCGCGAATGGCGCTTACTTTTAGATGGTATCTTGGTTTTTCTTCACGCTGGGCTTTGACCGGCGAACCAACACGACAGGCTGATTACCAGATTTGGTGTGGTCCAGCTATTGGTTCATTTAATCGTTGGGTTAAAGGTACTTGGCTTGAGCCTTTAGAATCTCGTGATGTCTCTTGTGTAGCGACAGCAATTCTTTTTGGAGCTGCAACGCTTGCACGACGTGAAGCGGCTGTTCGTGCGGGATTAGAAAATGTGCCTTCGGCAACACAAATTTCTTACCCTCTAGATCTTGACGAAAGGCTGTTACCACAGGCAATGTCAGCTTGTGCGTAAAGTTTGCCTGATAGGCATTTTACGTCAGGTGTAGTTGTTGAGCATGCAAATAAGGTTCAACGAATACTGTGTTTAAAATCGCAGATCCCTAAGTAACCGAAGTTGTAGTCACAACATTGTCACTATAAATTTTCTTGCAGGTGCATTGCGATATCGTATCTGCAGTATACTCTATGAGCATAGCTTCGCTATGCCCTAATAACACCAACTAATCTATTGTTAGCTGGTGTTATAATTAGCGCGAAGATGAAAGTGAGTTTATCGTTGTATAGAAAAACTAAAATCATTTGTACTATCGGCCCGTCAACATTTACCCCAGAGATGGTGCGTGAATTGCTACTGGCAGGCATGGATGTAGTACGTTTTAATTTCTCACACGGATCACAAGAAGAACACGCCAAAGGAATAGCTTTGGTGCGTGCTGAAGCAGAAAAACTGGGACGGCAAGTTGCAATTATCGCCGACCTGCAGGGTCCAAAAATTCGTACAAATAACTTTCCTAATGGCGCCATTGAGCTTTTAGATGGCACTGAAGTAAAAATTGTGCATTCTCAAGAAGACGGCGCTCCCGGATTAATTACCACTAAATTTGATCCATTAGTACGAGATAGCACCATCGGTGATCGTATTCTTATGAACGATGGGTTAATTGAGCTAGTAGTAGAGAGAAAAGACGCCGAAGGCTTAGTTTGCTCAGTAATTCATGGTGGTGAGCTTAAAGATCGACGAGGTATTAATTTACCCTTTGTTAAGCTTGATGTCAGTGCCATGACTGACAAAGATATTGCCGATGCTCGTTTTGCTTTAGCCCATGATGTTGACTTTATTGCTTTATCTTTTGTGCGTTCGGCGCGTGATATTTTTCAGTTAAAAGATCTTATCGATCAACAGACACGCCCAGTTCAAGTAATTGCTAAAATTGAAAAACCCGAAGCAGTAGAAGATCTTGAACAGATCCTGCATGCAGCAGATGCAGTAATGGTAGCCCGCGGTGATCTTGGTGTTGAGATGGGCATTGAAAAAGTGCCAGCAGTTCAAAAACGTATCATCCGCGAAGCATTATGCCACGGTGTACCAGTTATCACTGCTACCCAAATGCTAGAATCGATGATTGTTAGCCCACGCCCAACTCGGGCAGAAGCCTCAGATGTTGCTAACGCAGTTTTTGATGGTACTGATGCAATTATGCTTTCAGGTGAAACTTCAGTAGGCAAGTATCCTATCGATGCAGTCAAGATAATGGTGCAAATTGCCGAAGACGCCGAAAAGCAAGAGGTCTTTTTTAATTTTGACGATTGGCAAATCCTTGACAGTTCTTCATCAAAACAAGGTATGTCGTTAGGTAAATCAGCACGTTTATTTGCCGAAGATATGCAAGCTACGGCATTGGCTTGTTTATCTGATACTGGTAATGCTGCAATTCGCTTAACTTCGCAGCGACCACAAATACCAGTCTATATGTTTTCAACTCGTCTTGATAGCGTACGCAGAATGAATTTAGTACGTGGTGCCTATGCATTCTGGCTACAAGACAGTCTGCCACCCGGAAAAGTATTTCCGATGATGGAGTCGCTATTGGTAGAGCGCGGTCTTATAAAAGCCGGTGATATAGTAGTTTATACCGCAGGTATTTCATTGAATCATGCGGTTACTACAAACACGATTCATATACGTACAGCTCTTCGAGACTAATTTTTTTTAAAGCGAAATTTTTACTATCATCAATTAGCGATAATCTGTCATAGAGTCTGTTTTAATCGTTAAAAACAGTGCTATGAACCAAACAACAGATAAAAAGCTGATCCGCAAAAACATCATTTTACAATCCCTTGATTCCGGTATTTTTATGTCGGGCATGGTGTTTTTTCATCAGATGACAATTTTGGTGGCGTTAATTCAAAAACTATATGATTCACCTATAATCGTTAGTCTTATATCAGCGATATTTTTTATTGGTTATAATCTGCCTGGGCTATTTACCACACGTTTAGCTGAGCGCTTTCGTTATAGAAAAAAATTCATTGCAACGTGTGGTTTTATTCAGCGTTTATTCGTTATTTGCATGGCTTTGTCTTTATCGTTGCTTGATACATTAGGACCAAAACCAACTGCAGTATTAATATTGATTTTCTATGCATGTTTTTCTTCAATAGGTGGTTTTTATAATGCAACCTGGATTGATTTTTGCGGCAAAACAATTCCAGTAAATTTTCGTGCACGAACTAACGCTATTCGTACAGCTATCGCAGGTATTGGCGGTATATTAGCACCACCGTTGATTGATGTCTTATTGCTGCATTATGCTTTTCCCAATAATTATCAGTTTGTCATTTTGATTGGTGCCGTATTATTATTTATGTCATTTATTTGTTTTATACAAATCAAAGAGGTCGAACCTTCACCACCAGTAAAGAAAAAAGATACTCGCACTTATTTTGCATCACTTATTGCTGTACTACGTACAGATACTAATTTTGTAAAATTTCTATTAACACAAATATTATTGAGTGTTTCAGAGTGTGGTGCGGCATTTTATACTTATTTTGCTTTAAATACATTTGATCCATCATTAGTTAATAAAAGCACGGTAGTGTTTTATACTCTACTTTTAAATATTGGTTTTTCTGCATCTGGTATTGTTATTGGATATATTGGTGATAAACTGGGTAATTTGCAGGTAGCTAGACTTGGTGCATTTATTTCACTATCAACTTTATTGATAGTGTCATTTTTTCCGGCGCCGGCTAATTTATATTTAGTGTTTCTGTTAGTTGGCATTAGTACCAATGCGCGGCTTAATAGTTTTCAAGTTATACTTACTGAATTTGGTGATGCCAAAAGTAGAATACGTTATACAACCTTAGCCACTGCCTTGGCAGGCGCATCTTTTGGGGTAATGCCATTTTTAGGTGGAATATTTCTTGATATCGTAAAAATAAAGTTTACGACGCTATTTGTTTTTAGTGCGCTATTTGCGCTTCTAGCTTTGTTGTCCTTTACTTATATCGTGAAAGACCCTCGTACGCGGCGATATTCTTAAGGCGTGTCCCTAAATTGTCTACATACCCTAATAGCAAAAAGTAAGCAGGTACCGTTGTTTTTTTACAACACTATATAGAGTTGATAAATCGTTAATTTTTTTGTCGCAATTTGCGACACCTAAAGTTCTCACTAAATCAATCATACGTTATTTCAACAAGTTAGATTTGGCATGCAATTTGTTAATGTCATTCATTTATGAATAATAGCATTCAATCATTACTTGCTTTGCTGGTCAGTTACCCAAATAAGCGCGCCCAGCTCACCCAACAATTATTAACAACTAGTGACCCAACCATTGTTGCCAATCAACCAGAATGGCGACCCAAACCTGAAGCGTGGCGTTTAGCGGCAAAGCAAAAAATCATTCTTAATATGTTTAATATTCATTGTTTAACATGCACCGAATTCCCACCTTCTTTATTACGGGTGCGTCCATTGCCCCCGGTCTTATTTATTCGTGGTAATGTGGCAGCATTAAAAAAAACAGCAATTAGTATTGTTGGTGCAAGAAACGCTCAAAACGGGCCGCGTGAATGGGCGATTGAAATGGCGCGATACGCCGTTGCCGCTGGTTTTGTAGTGGCTTCAGGTGGCGCTTTAGGAGTTGATGCTGCTGCTCATTGCGGGGCAATAGCTGCAAGAGGTTTAACGGTTGCATATCTTGGTGTTGCTGCTGATCAAATTTATCCAGCCTCAAATCGTTGCCTATTTGAAAGAATTCTTACTAAAAATGGGGCTCTGGTTTCTGAGCATCCACCGTTAACCAATACATTTGCCTCAAGTCATGCGCTGCGCAACCGTTTTATCGCTGGGTGTGCAAAACATTTATTGATTGCGCAAGCAGCGCTTCAATCTGGCACTTTATCAACCGCTAATTTTGCGCGCCGCTTAAATACGCAAATTTGGGTGCCTCCAGCAGCAATTGGGGGTGAGCGCTCGGGGATTAATAAATTATTAGAAGATGGTATTGCAAAAGAACTTAAGTCTCTAGAAGATGTTTTTTCAATCGCCACACGAGAGTAATTGCCCAACAATTGCCTAAGAACATGTGCATTAGTAGCAGATTATGCTAAAGCTTGCGGTTATCATGAACCAAGATAATTCTATCTCATCAGGACAAGCAAAAAATACCGCACCACGTTCGTTTGCTGATCATATTGTATTAGCACTTTCAAGCGTTTTTGGTCTTGGCTATTTGCCAAAAGCGCCGGGAACTTTTGGTACCTTAGCGGCTATACCACTTTGGTATGTTATGGCGCATCTATCGTTATGGATTTTTATATTGATAACTGTAGGTGCTATTTTTATTGCAACGCTAATATCGCAACATGCCGAGCGAATTTATCAAACTCATGATGTGCGTCATATTGTTATTGACGAAGTAGTTGGTTTATTGGTGACCGTATTTGGTGTACCTTTTGCCTTACCAGAAGTGATTACAGCTTTTGTGGTGTTTCGCTGTCTTGATATGTTAAAGCCACCTCCCATACGTTGGTTTGATAAAAATGTTAGCGGTGGTTTTGGTGTTGTTATTGATGATGTGATCGCAGGTTTTGTAGGTTGCGTATTGCTACACTTTGCGCGTTTTGTTTTAGGGGGTTGGTGGTAAAACCATGAGTTCATTAATGCGTATTGAAGTTTTAGCAACAGGTGACGAGTTACTTGATGGTCGGGTGGTTGATACTAACACGGCACGTTTAGCTGATGCCTTAGTACCTTGGGGGCTTGAAATCGCACAACGCACAACCGTGCGTGACCGAGAAGCCGATATCGTACGTGAAGCTCGGGCAGTTATTGCCCGCGGCACAAAATTATGTGTTGTTAGTGGGGGCTTAGGTACAACTAGCGACGATTTGACTCGTGAAGCTTTTGCAAATCTCGCGCAAGTTTCTTTAATTCGTGATCAGCAAGTACTAGCTCAGATCAAAGAACGTTTAACTAAGCGTGGTTATCCCTTGCTTGATAGCTTGGCAAAACAAGCAGATCGACCTGCAGGCGCTGAAATTATTGATAATCCAGTTGGTTCAGCGCCGGGTTTTGCCCTTAGCGTAAATGGCTGTTGTTTTGTGTCATTACCAGGGGTGCCACGCGAATTTGAGGCAATGATGACTGCGGGGGTACTTGATCGCCTAACTTTACCCAAGCAGCCATTAGTGCGTCGATTATTTAAGTGTTTAGGTAATAGTGAGGCAGCCATTGGTGAAAGCTTAGCTCCACTTGTTGACCTTGCTCCATTGATTAGAGTTGGCTATCGTGCTGCTTTCCCAGAAGTGCATGTAACGTTAATTGCCACCCAAGATCAAAGCGAGATGCTTTTAAAAGCCGCAAATTTTGTACGGCAAGCTTTAGGATATTACGTTTTTAGTGAAAGTAGCGATACCATTGCCACTGTTGTAATAAACGCATTAAAAAACCAAAGTGCAACTGTTAGCACGGCTGAGTCTTGCACTAGCGGGCTAATTGCTGACACCTTAACCGATGTTTCAGGTGCTAGTGAAGTCTTTATTGGCGGCGTATCAGCATATGCTAACTCGGTAAAAGTTGAAATTTTAGATGTGCCGCAAGCAATTCTCGATGAACATGGGGCAGTTAGTGAGCCTACAGTTGCAGCCATGGCCAAAGGGGCACAAAAACATCTAAAATCAACTTATGCTTTAGCCACTAGCGGTATTCTCGGGCCCTCTGGTGGCAGCGCTGAAAAACCTGTGGGTACGATTTGGTTAGCATTAGCGGGGCCTACAGGGGTAAAAACAAAAAAAATAATATTACCTTTTGATCGTAGGCGTAATAAAATTTTAGCAGTTGAACATGCCCTTGATTTATTAAGGCGCGAGCTTAAAGGTTAACAATTATAACGAAGATGACAGCACTATTATTAACGGCACTAATTTTTAGCACGTCTAGTGCAGAACGCTTTGCTGGTGATGCAGTAATTTGGGCTGAAATACCAAATATTTCACAAACATTTAGCAGGTTTGAGGCAACACCTTTACGTTCAGTATACCATCAAATTTTTACTGCTAGCGAACGAAAATTATTTGACAACTCGCCGGCGTCTCAGTTATTAGCGGCGATATATTATAATAAGAATAATGCAATACTTGATTGGCAATTAGTAATTAATGCTACCAGTTATGCATCTAAATATAACCAAGTCATAAATTCGCTATTGTTAAGAATGGGCTATAAAACCGTAAATTCAGCAAAAATTAATGAGATAGTAACATATGAATACGGGCCAAATTTTCTAATTAATGCTCTCTTACTAGAAAATGAAATTGCACTTTCACCAAGCTCGTCAATACTGCAATCTATTAAGCAGAAAATTTCAAAACCACTTAGTTCATCTCCATCTTATGTTGCAAAAAGTGTGCAAGCATTTGATTTACGTGGTGGTGTTGATATGCAGCGCTACTATGGTATTTTGGCACACCAAAAGAATGCAAGTTTGTTAGCTGGTATTTTAGATCGCTTAGGTATGTTAGAAGCTGATTTGTTAACCTTTAGCGTGAATATTGCCAAAGATAATAGTATTCAAAGTATTGTTGAACTTAGTTTTAAAGGCCAACAAGTAAAAGGTTTGCGCAGCGTTATTGGGCCAACAGTTTTACCTCAGGATTTGCCAAAGATACCTGTAAAAGCTTTAGGATATTTTCATGCTTCAATAGCCCCTTTGCGCTTATATGAAGTAGTTACCTTGGTGGCGAATTATTTAAACCCTTTAGAAATGTCATTATTGCAAACTCAACTTAGTGATATTGAACAGCAGCTTGGTAAAAGCGTTAATAAAGATATTTTAGGAGAAGTTTATCGTATTTGGACACTTTATTTTTTAGCGGATAGCAAACAAATACTCCCGGTATTGCAGGTTGAAGTAGCTGATGCCGATGCGACTGCGAGTTTTTTAAGCGCATTAACCAATCGTTTACCAATATTAAACCCTGATATTGAGGTGCAAAAAAGCAAAATAGCTAATATACCGGTTTATTTGATAAATAGAGGCAACACATCAATTGCAGCACTTGGTCTAAAACAAAACCAATTATTTTTAACTACTAGCCAGTCACTTTTATACATAGCCTTAACTTCTAAAGCAAAGTTAAATAATTTTTCAGCGATCGAGTCAGCTTCAGTCTATGCGCATATGGGTGCGAAAATGTGGTCTAAGTGGCTGCAATCATCGTATGCTGGTCGTAAAATTTTGTCTGCTGCCGCAGTGCATCATATTTCTAAAGATAAGCTAGCTGATATTTTTGGTCATACCAATTTTTCGCTTGCCAAATCAAAACGAAATCTGGCTATGAAGTTAGTAATAGGGCAAAATTAGTTTTGATGAAAGAACCGCCCGAACAGGTGCATCAAGCTTTAAGCCGTAATTTTTTATTTGCTGATCTTAACGATGACGAAATAACCGTCTTAGCTAATGAAGTATGGCTTGAACGCATACCCGCACATTCAACTATTGTCCGAGAAAATGATGACGCCGACGCCCTTTATTTAGTTGTTGAAGGCGGAGTGAATGTCACTAAAAAAGATGGACGTTTTTTAGCTTATCTAGGGCATGATGGTTTCTTTGGTGAAATGGCGATTTTTACTGAAGGTGCCAAACGTTCTGCTACCTGTACGACTAGCTTGGATACGACATTTGCAGTTATTCGCAAAGAATCCTTTGAACAGTATTGTGAAAATAATGCAGCAAGCGCAATTAAAATCTACCGCGCCATTATTCGCACTATGGCTGAGCGTCTGCAGGCTACCAGTGCTGATTTAGCGGCTTTAATGGCAACACAAATAAAAGCACAATCAAGTATTGATTCTATTGTAGAAAAAGCGCGCAAAAAGAAACAAGAAAAGGCTTTATAATTCAATTATGGCTCATTACTGGCAGGGGGCGCAGATTTATCGATTAAAATCGAAAGCGCATACATCGAAACACGAATTTCGAGCAGTAAGATAATCACCGAAGCAATAAGAAAAATCAACGCTACTCCAAAGGTAGCATAACCAATTATGTTGGCGCCAAAAAACAAGCAGGTAGAGCTTACCGCAGCAGCAATAAAGCTTAAAGCACCAAATATTTGCATATATACGATAAAACGTAAGCGTTGACGCAGCGATGCTATTTGTTCACGAGTGCTAGCACGACCGTCGGTTTCATATTCTTTGTGCAGTGATCGTATTAGCTGAGCTAAAGCTAAAAAACGGCCATTGTATGAAAGATAAAGCAATGATACTGCCGGAAAAAGTAATAAAGGTATTTGTAGTGATAATTCCATGAATTGCCCATAATTTGCATGACTTATTTAGTCAATTGCGATTATTTAATTAAATCGTGCCCACTCTTGCTGGTCATACTTAGCCTCAAGTTCTTTAAGGCTAGCGCTTATCCGTTGGCATAATAATAGCGGGTCTTCATTAGCTAAAGCCACAATAGGTTCGCCGAAAGTCATGGTGATCGTACTAAAAGGTTGCGGCAATTGCATGCGGTCCCAGGTTCGTTTTAATATAATACGCCGATTGGGTATTACAATGGTGGGTAAGATAACCGAATTGCAAGCAATAGCAAGATCGGCAATACCGCGCTTAACTATATTGCGTGGGCCGCGCGGGCCATCAACTGCAAGCAATATTGGTATGCCTTGACGATTTATTTCTTGTATCTGTATTAAAGCTTGGCGTCCGCCTTTATCAATTCCTTTTTTGCGCGATGAACCACGCACCGGTATCATATGGCGCAGGCGCAAACTTGGCACTAATAAATCACCATCGGCCGAGCGTGATACCATGGCTGCTAATAATTTTTCGTCACTAATAAAAACACCGGCGATTTGATGGGCATGTAATAAGGCATAGGCATAAGGTTTACCCGCCGCCCATAATTGCGGGCGTGGGTCATTGATAATACGATAACGACAAGTAAGCCGCCAAATGAGTAATAAAAAACCCATCATCCAAGCAGCTAAGTGACGCAGCAATTTCACCACCATAGCTTAACTTGCATTTGTGGGAGTGGCCAATGGTTTTTCATCTTGAAATTGCATGTCATAAAGTCGCGCATATTCACCACCGAGTTCGATAAGCTGTTGATGGCGCCCGCGTTCGATTATGTGGCCATCTTTAAGCACGGCAATATGATCTGCGCGTCTTACGGTTGAAAGACGATGGGCAATTACTAAACAAGTGCGCTCAGTCATTAGCTCATCTAAAGCGGCTTGTACGTGATGTTCGCTTTCAACATCAAGACTGCTAGTAGCTTCATCTAAAATCAGTAGCGGGGCATTGCGTAAAAAGGCGCGAGCAATTGCCAAACGCTGTCGTTGTCCACCAGAGAGCGTGACCCCGCGTTCACCAATAACCGTCTCGTATCCTTGACTTAGCTTTTCAATAAATTCTACGGCATGGGCAGCCATAGCAGCTTGTTTGATATCATCAAAGCTGGCATCTGGGCGTCCATAGGCAATATTGGCAGCAATTGAGGTATTGAATAGAAAAGTATCTTGGCTAACCACACTAATTTGTTTGCGCAGTGAAGCCAGAGTAACTTTATTGAGAGCATGACCATCAATAGTAAGTGAACCACCTTTAATATCATAAAAACGAGGTAACAAATTAGCCAGCGTAGTTTTGCCTGAACCAGAGCGGCCAACCAGCGCCACTACTTGACCACGGTTAATAGTTAAATCAATATATTCAAGCACAGGATTTTCATTATAAGAAAAATTTACCCCTGCAAAAACAATCGCATTATTAAATGGCGGTAATTCATATGCGGTAGCGCAGTCATTAATGTCGGTAGGGCTATCTATAATTTCGTAAATACGTTCAATTGCAGCACCACCAGTAGCTATATAGTCTGCAACTTGACCAAGTTTTTTAAGCGGGTCATACATCATTACTACCGCAACAAAAAAACTAATATACTGCGCAGGATCATCACCTAATACCCGTACTCGATAACCCAGCAATCCTAATAAACTGCCCAGCGCAATGGCACCTAAAAACTCCATGGTAGGAGTGCGCACCGCGCGAATGAAGTAGCTGGTGAGCATTTGTTTGAAGTACCGACTAGCAGATTTTTCAAGGCGCTGATTTTCAATTTTTTCAGTACCAAAGGCTTGCACTACCCGCACGCCAGCCAATGCTTCATAGCACACAGCATTTATATCACCTTGGGCGGTTTGACCACGATGCGACACGCGTTTAAGCCACTTTGAAAAACGTACCAAAGGTAGTACCGCCAGTGGTACAATGACAAAAGTAAATAAAGCTAAGCGCGGGTTAGTAACAAAGCAATACACCAGCAAAAAAATTACTGATAAGGGCTCACGCACTGCTGGGGTGATACCATAAAAGATGGCTTGTTCGACCAGATTGGCATCGTTAGTAAGACGACTTAATAAATCACCATGCGCGCGCTTAGCAAAAAAAGATGGCGATTGTTTGAGCATAGAGTCAAAAGCGTCACTACGTAAGTGCAACAGCACGCGTTGACTGGCTTTGCCCATTAAATAGAATTGCCCAGTTTGGGCCATGCCTTTAATAAATGCCACAATAACTATTAATATGGGCACCATATAAAGAGCCGATTGTTCAGCAAATTTTTCAAGTTCACTAAGTAATGATGGTGGCAGCCAATTCCACATAGAGCGCAAACTGCCATCAGCATGATGAATGATGTCGACAATGCTGCCTGAGAAAATAAATTTAAGTGCTGGGCCAGCAAGAAACGCATACGCCGCAGTAGCCGCGCCCAGAACTAACATGCATAAATAAGCAAAAATGAGGATAGGTGTTTGGTGGCGTAGATAGGGCCAAACTTTTTTAAAGAGAGACATTAGCGCACCTTAAAACGAAGTTTGGGTACTGCAATCATCGCTTCGAAAGCAATATGGCGTGACATTTTTGATGCCCCTTCAGTGCGTTCGACAAATATTATTGGAGTTTCAACAACGCTAAATCCTAACTTTAACGCACGATAGGTCATTTCTACTTGAAAGGCATAACCACTAGTATGAATGTCGTTAAGATCAATGGCGCGTAATACTTGGTGATGAAAGCATTTAAAGCCACCAGTAATGTCATGGATATTAACACCCAACCAAGTACGCGAATAAAAAGAACCCCAGCGCGATAGCAGACGGCGTGAAAGCGGCCAATTTTCGGTACCGCCACCTTTTATCCAGCGTGAACCTAGTACTAAATCGTGGTCCATCGACAAGCGCAATAAGTCGGGTAAGAAACGTGGCGGATGGGAAAAGTCGGCATCCATTTCAATGATGCGTTCGTACCCCTGCGCCAAAGCCCAACGAAACCCATCAAGATATGCGCGCCCTAAACCTTGCTTGCCTGGTCGATGTAAAACCTGCACCTGTGGATTATTTGCGGCTAGTTTGTCAGCTAGCTCGCCAGTGCCATCCGGAGAGTTATCATCAATTACACAAACATCAACACTAGCAGCATTAAGAATAGCTGGTACAATATTTTCAATATTATCCCGTTCATTATACGTTGGTACTAAAACCACGGTACGTAGCGCATTATTAATTGGCGCTATATTATCAGGCATGCGATTCTCCATTTTTTACATTTATTATACTTATTTGATTACTGTTTAAATATTCGCCAATAACTTCAGCAACACGTTGAGCTGCACCATGTTCACCGAGCTTAGCGCGAATCGCTGCTAATTCGTTTTCTTGTTGCCGTCGCGCATTGGCATCAGTTAGCAAGTGTTGTAGCTCTGCTGCCATTGAATGAGGCGTAAACGTATGCTGAATTAATTCAGTAACTAAAGGTTTGCCTGCAATTAAATTAACCAATGCGATATGCGCCACACGAATCAGGCGTTTGAGAATATGATAAGTAAGCCAAGAAACACGATAAACCACAACCATTGGTCGCAATAATAAAGCGGTTTGCAGCGTTGCTGTTCCTGAGCAAACCACCGCTACATCGGCAGCACTAATCGCGGTGCTTGCTTGGCCATCGAGTAATTTAGCCTTGGCGCCACTGCGTATAAGGATTGCTTCGACAAGCGATCGCGGTATGGTGCTGGCAATTGGAATAAGCGCCTGTAAATCTGGTTGTTGTTGCTGTAATAAATTTAATCCTTCAAGCATTATTGGCAAATGGCGTGTAACTTCTTGTTTGCGGCTACCAGGTAGAAGCGCAATTACCTGCTCGCTGTTAGCATCCATATCTAAAGTTTTACGTGAAGTTTGATGGTCACTTGGTAAAGGCAATTCTTCAACTAAAGGGTGTCCAACAAATTCAGCGACAACATTATGCTGACGATAAAACTCTTCTTCAAAGGGTAAAATTACCAGCATACGATCAACTAATTTACGTATTTGTGCTACACGTTTAGGCCGCCAGGCCCATAATTGTGGACTGATATAGTAAATAATTGGAATTCTAAGACGTTTAAGACGTGAAGCTAACCTTAAATTAAAATCAGGCAGATCAATTAATACTGCAACATTTGGTTTATTAATAGCCGCTGCATTGGTTATTCGTCGTAAAATACCGAAAATGCGTGGTATTGCAAAAATTACTTCAGTAAACCCGCCAACAGAAATATCTTCAGCCTTGGCAATGGCATTAAGCCCTGCTTCGCACATTAAATTGCCACCAATACCAAAAACATTTATTTGTGGTTGAATTTTATGCAATGCACGCAAGACCAGGGCGCCATGCAGATCGGCAGAAGCCTCGCCAGCGATTATTAGTACAGATTTTGATTCATTAGTATGCACAAGGGCAGCGGTACTATCACATGCATAAGCTAGTGGCAAAGGCATGATAATAAAACTTATTCATCCTAAATAATGATCGATTTTTAGTGAGCTCAATAACACAGTGTTAAAACTAATTATAATATAAAAGCTTTATGCGGTTAAACTTGATGATAGACAGTAGTTTCACGCGCTTCTAAAACCGCTAATGCTTCGCGAATGATAATTTGACCCATCTCCTCAATTTTACGTAAAGCTCCCGCCACAGAGTGTGGCGTACAAACTCGGTTAATATTTTGCGAGTGCTGCAAAGCTGATATTAGGTTTTTTGATAGTGTGGCACGCGCGAAACCACTATTGCTGATAGCGAATTGCATTAAGCGTTGAGCACGTTGCCCATCTTGGTTTTTACCAATGTTTAATAGGGTGAGTGTTATGGCAGCCAAATCAGCTAAGATTGTTGGTGCATCATCGAGTTTGGTTGTTAAAGTAGTTAGTACATCAATAATTACTGCTGCAGAAATGATATCGCTGTTATTGACATTGCCTTTATCACTTGCAGGAATAGTAGGTTTATTAGGTTCTGCTGTAATCACGGTTTTAGTACTGCGTTTTGTTTCTTGTTTAATCGTTACTGCGGTATCAACAGCAGCATCTGGAGTTTTTCGCAACCACGGCCCTCCCGCCCAAGCTAATACTGCAGATGACGCTTCTAGTGGTTTACTAATAGTCATGCAAGGTCTCCATCGTCTTCTTCAATTTCTAAACCTATAGCTCGTCGTGTAATAGCGGTATGGGTGATTTCACGAGGAGAATTATCGTCATCTGTATCAGGGCGTGTCTTCAAAATCCTCCCGTCGCCAGAAATCCCCTTTTCTACTGCGGTGTTCGTGCTCGCTCGCGAAATCCTCGACGTGTCACAAACACGCCTGCGGTTTCGCGAACTGTGCGCGAACCCCTCGTAACGCAAAGGAAATTCCTGGACTCGGTCCGGACTTTGAAGACACGCTTTAGTGTTTTCACGGATCTCAGTGTTTAAAGAGTTATAATTTTTGCTACAGCTATGAACAGTATCTGCGATGTTAGTTTGAACAATGTCAGTATTAGTTATATTTGTTGGCGTAGTATTATTGGTAACCATATTGGTTTGAGTTATATCAGAGTTGGTGATTTCAAGTGATGCTACGTTTGTTTGCGTTATATTTGCGTGCGTAATATCGGCATGGGTTATATTAGCATGTGTAATATCAGCATGTGTAATATCGGCATGAGTAATATCGGCATGAGTAATGTCAGCGTAAGTTATTTCATTGAGATTATGCGACATGATGTTTACTGAAGTATGTGTGCGTTCTGCTTCTGCCAAAGGTCCATCAACAAGCGGTAGGGTGCGATTGTCGCGCAACGTAAAAATGGTAGCATTTGTTTTGGTGACTTCATTTTCAGCATCAATAGTATTGTCGTATTCATCAATTGCAAAAAATGGAGACGATTTTGAAGATACTTTAAGTATACGTTCAAGATCACGTGCTCGCTTACTTATGCTGCGTTCATTGCTCTTTATTGCAAGTTTGATGTCATGCAGCGCTTTGTCATATTCTCCTAAATGAGCTAGTACTTCTGCGCGGTATAAACAAGTTAAAGCGTGATTTGGTTCAAGCTGTAAGGCGGCATCATATGCATGATGCGCTTGAGCCCATAAGCGCAAACGATGTAAAGCAATACCATAACCACGCCAATATTTTGCACAAAAAGGGAAAAGAGCCGCCAGTCCAGCAAATAGTTGCATTGCACTAGAGTCTTGGTCTACTTCTAAACGCGCTACAGCCATTAAATAAACTGCATCGAGTTCACGCATTTCCATACCGATAAGTTCAGAAATAGATAAATGCCCTCTTGCCAAGGCGTCAGTAAGATGGGCTAGTAAATTAGGATCCATTCGCGTAACTTCTATCACCCTTTAAATTCAAACCCAGCAAAAAAGCCATAACGACTGATCTTCGCATCGGGCAGGAAAAAAGAAAGGGAAAAGTCTGGATTGAACGTGAAATGGATGCTGATAAAGAAAGCCGCCACTAGGGCCAGCACCCAGAGTCCCATGCTGATATAAGGCGAACGTAGGTATTCGGTATAACGTACCGGTATGATTTTAAAAACAAACCATACCACCAAGAGATAAATCAAAAAATCGACAACCAAGGCCGGGAGGCTAAGGTCCCATGCTAGTGACACGACATCATTCGGGTGATGCCAAAACAAGGGAAAACCGTAATGTGCAGGAATCGGGCCGTCAGAGGAGACAAATTCCGCCTTCGCAGTAAACAGGTTGAAAAGCAAGACAGTGATGGGCATGATTAAGCGCGGCAGTATGTTTAGCTTGTCTTCTTTGCTCATTAGCTAGCTCATCAGCCACAGCCACAACAGGCGAAAGTGTAAACCATTGGACAAGAGTTTTTTAATTCATCAATATTGACCCACCCGATTTTATTATTAATTTTGACTTTTACCATATCATTGATTGAAAAATCAGCCTCTAAAAAAATTATGGACGAAATTACCATGCCTTTTTTAAGCAAGCCATACTGGGTTTTCTTGTTATTTTTGTAGAATCGAATATCTTTGATTAGAGCTTCGGGTGTATATTGGATGCCCGTCGGTGGCAATACTTGGTCTTTATTAAAATCACCCCTAACCCTTTTGATACCACTGGCCGTAATTTCAAGAGTAGTATTGACTCGAAATGAACAAAATAAGGCTTCGTTGATGACAAGGCGGTCATTCACGACGCCTACAAAATCCACATCTATCCGGTTGCCGGGGTTGGGCATCCATACACGGATTTCTTCACCGCCAAAAAGCGCCAAAGCTGGTGTGTCATGGTGCATATCGCCCGAATGTCCACTATAAAGAATCATAAATGGAAACCGCGGATTCTTGGTGTTGAATACCCAATAATGGGGTGAAGAACTACCATCTTCACCACCACCCATTTCGGCTTTTGCAATATTCAGAATAACTTTTTCACTAAAATTATAATTTTCGCCGCAGCCAAAAAACAGAAAAAGAACTTCCGAATTATATTCTTTCGAAGAATACGGTATAATTGTAAAAAGCGGTTTGCTCCCGATGACGGGAATATAATCATGCGCCAGCAGCATTAGTGTCGGTAGATCCCCGCGTTTTACCCATCCGCCTTCTTTTTGGTCCAGGGACACCCATTCACCGCTGATATCCATGATGCGGATGTTTTCCCCGACTGAAAGCATTCCAGTCTTTTTTCCGTTCGTTTTTGAAAAAACGTCAATATTTTTATTCAAAACTTGAATTTCTGGTGGTTTAGCCCCGGAGGGGACAAAGCTAATAGCCGCGTACGCCATGGAGGACAAACCCATTGCCAACCAAACCACCAAAAAAAATCTTGGCATTTCATTCCTACCTTTCTTTCCCTACTGTAATTTTGCAACATCATGACCCAATTCTAAAAGCCATGTTATAATATTTCGTGTTATTTACCAGATTCAAATACCTTCAGAGTGGCATCTTGATTAAATCATGAAATCATTTCGCTGGTTCCCTTATTCTGAATCATGTATACTGAATACCTCTATAATTACTTATTATGTATCCTGATGATATTATATTGAACTAGAAAATTTTGCACTGACAAAATTTTTGGCGTATGCATCAAAAGCCATGGCAATATTACGTACTAGTGGCCGACCAAGCTCTGTCACTACTAAGCTGTTTTGTTGTAATAAACATAAACCATCATGCTCATAGGATTGTAACTGATTAAGGGCGGAGGCAAAATGCGAAGCAAAATCTAAAGAAAATTTTTGTTCGATATCTCTAAAATTTACCATTAAGTTACACATGATCGAAGCGATAACCGTTCGGCGTACTGTGTCTTCATTAGATAGTATGCAGGCACGTTCGCATGCAAATGAATTAGATTCAATAGCTTCAATATAATTTATAATGCGATGGTTGTTTTGGATATAGCATCCACCAACATCACTAATAGCACTGACTCCGAGGCCAATAAGATCAGTAGGGGCCAATACTGTATAACCTTGAAAATTACGATTAAGGCGACCATCACGTGCGGCTATTGATAATTCATCAATAGGTAATGCAAAATGATCCATACCAATTGGTTGATAATTACCAGATTGTAATACATAGCGGCCAGCGGCGAACATTTGCCAACGCCTTTCTGGATTAGGTATTGAGTAGGATTCTAATTTTTTTTGATGAGGTTTGATATGAGGCAGGTGTGCATATCCAAATAAAGCTATACGATCTACGTTTAGTTCAACGCAAGTTGCTGTCGACATTTTAATATGATCGATAGTTTGTTTTGGCAGACCATAAATTAGGTCAATATTGATACTGCTAAAACCAAGCTCTCGCCCTAAACTCACTGCCTGACGTGAAATGATAGCCGATTGATTACGGCCAGTTATTTTTTGTATCTCATCAGAAAAATCTTGGACACCGATAGACAAACGATTAAAACCCAAACGACGTAGTACTTCTAACTGAATGCGAGAGGTAACCAAGGGATCAATTTCGATGCTTAACTCTGCATTTGCAGTAGGAGGAAAATATTCAAAAATAGAGGATATTAACCGTTCAAGATCACTTGCAGTAAGAAAAGTTGGAGTACCACCGCCGAGATGAAGTTGAATTAATTCGCGTTTGCCCAAATGTGCAGCCACCATTCTAATTTCGCGCAATAAAGCATCGAGATAGCGCGGCACTTTGTCATAGCTTTTACTGGCAATCATATTGCAACCACAATAAAGGCACATACGTTCACAAAAAGGTATATGCACATAAATTGAGATAGCGTTGTTATTTTGTGTGGCTCGTTTTAATGCTTGATTGGCAACATTTGCACCGGCAGGTTGCCATGCGGGTGCTGTTGGATAGCTAGTGTAGCGAGGAACTTGGCGAAGGTAGCGCCTAGCTATATCCCAAGCAAGTATAGTCGAAGTCATATCACCAGCCATTGAATACAACATAAACAGGCGGCTACTTTATTTTGCAAGCGAAATAATGATAAGGTTTTCTTAAAAAAAACAATATTCAGTAGTTAGAATTCAGTAGCAATAATGATCACACCTTAAGGGCTGACTTTTGATCTCATCTCTGTAATTGATCGATTTTATTAAGCTTTATTGGATGCCCTCTTTCGGGGCATGACGTAGAGAGTTTTACGTAACTCAGCGTCATTCCTACGAAAGTAGGAATCCAGTCTCGATAAAAGTAAAAAATGAGACTAAGAGTCAGTTCAAGGGTCAGTTGTGGTGTCAGTTTTATAAAAGTCAGACATAGCATCCTGGGGAAACAAGCGATGGCCTTCGAAAACCGTAAGCACATGGATGGTATCTTTAAATACACGATAGACAATTCGGTAATTTCGTAAGAAAACTTCACGTACATTAAGATCGGCACGTTCGGGTACAACTCTACCAGACAAGGGGGTTTCAGCGGCTTTATGAGCGCGTTCCCGCAGTCGTTCGATCCAAACGCGGGCTGCACGATGATTGTCCCTTGCGATAAACCGACCAATATTCAGTAAGTCTCGTCTTGCCCTGTCAGTCCAAATAAGCTTCATGATTTAAAAGGTCCAAAGGCTTCATCGAGCTCATTGGTCAGTGCTATATCGTCAATGACACGCCCAGCATTAGAGTCTGACAATCCTTCATCGACAGACTCTAAGAATTGAGCATGCTCATTGAGACGGTCGAATTCAGAAGGAGTGAGAAGCACCGCAGTTGGCTTTCCATTTTGAGTGATGACAAAGGGACGCTTCGATGCTTGTAGTCTTCGAATCACTTGCGAAGCATGGGTCTTGAATTCTCCAACTGGGAGAATGTCTTCTGAAATTTGCAGATTTTTCATATTGCGTATCTCCGATCTGAATTCACAATATGTTGGTTCAAATATAGACCAAAATATTGGTTTGTCCAATGAGTATTTCGTTAAGATGATAATGTCCAATAATTCAAACAATTAAGCGATCCAGATTATTTAAGTGTTTACAGAAATAAAAGGCTGAATTGCCGAATAACCCATAGTGCGAATGTTATAAAAAAAACAAATAACATTAAGTATTACAGTGGGTTGAGTTCTTTTAGCACCGAGGATCTCGTGGGTAAACAGATTATATAACCTTTGCCCATGAGGTAGATTTGCAATTAAATATAGATGAAGCTGTGCTTGAATTAAATGATTGGGTTGTTGCAATAGGTAAAGATAATCGTCAAAGAATACCACTTATTATATATTAGATAATTATTATTGCTTTGCTATAATTTCACCAAATTAACGCATTGTCTCTAAATAGGTGCTTAAGAATAGTTAACTTCCTGAGGAAGCACCTCAATCATGAATAACTTTTTAACAACAAAATACTCAGGGAGTGTTGTGTGGTTGGTATCCGTAAAAGCAACAAAATGCTTGATATTTCCCTATGGTCTTACATAAAAGTTTGGAGGACTTTCTTATGTGGTTTACAAAATTTAAGGCTAATCATTTTCTTCAAATATACAAAGATATTGACATATCACTTAATGAATTAAATATATTTATCGGAAAAAACAACTCAGGAAAGACTCGTCTAATCGAGCTATTTTTTTGGTTAAAGAATACCTATAATTCTAGACACCAAAATTTTATTTCTAGAATAAATAACATCTCTTCGGGTGCACAGCTAATTCCTGCAGAGAATAAATCTCTTCCTACAGGAGAAGGATTAAGACCGATACGTTATCTGTCTGTTGATCGCACACCGGCCTCGACAGCAAATTTTGATATTCACAACAGAGAACCACAAACGCAGGGCACTTCTGACATGCTGTTAGAACTTAGACTATTTCCTCAAATACGTTTACACGTTCAATGGGAAATCGAACACCTGTTTGGCATATCAATTCGGATCGAAGACGAAAACAATAATATAAAGTTATATGCAGATGACCGTAATATTAGTAATGTTGGTTTAGATGCACATGGCCGTGGGCTACAATATTATTGCGTTCTATTTTTTTATCTTCATCATCCAGAAGTGAAAGTATTATTTTTAGACGAACCAGAAAATAGCTTGCATCCACAATTACAACGAGCGTTGATTAATAGAATTCGCTATATGGCATACAATAATGATAAACAAGTTTTTTTAGCAACACACTCTCCTATTTTTACTTTACCTGACACCATTAAAAATCTGCAGGAAGTCTTTCTTTTAGATAAACATGCAGAGCCACCTAAAATTCTGCATTTAGAAAAAGTTATCCCTAGCGATAAAGAACTTAAACATAAATTTGAAAGTTATCTTCCAAATCTTGATTCAGCGGTATCTGAAGTTTTGTTTGCAATGGGTGTACTTATAGTAGAAGGCCAAACTGAACGACAATTCATACAATATATAGCAGGACGAACAAATCGTGATATCGCCGCACGAGGAATCACTATAATTGAATCTAATGGGCTCGGTCCAATGCCAGGCATGATAAGATTTGTTAAAGAGGTATCACCACACTGGCGAGCATTATGTGATGGAGACGTATTAACAAATGGAGGGTCACGATATAATGATTATCGCAGTGAACTTAACGATATCTTTTGCGAAAATACACTAAAAACAGGGAATAATCTCTCGCCCACTGAAAAAGAAACATTGAAACAGAATTTGCAAAATAAAGGTTTATTTATCTTAAACCAAGAAGGGCTTGAAAAATATTACAAATCATCTGATGCAGTCAATTATAATGGCGAGGTAAAACATAAAGACAAAGGTTGGTTGCTAGCCAAAGAAATAGAGTATTTACAAGACAAAGACGAAAAATCTATCAATTTATATTATAAAGATTTACTCGAACCATTAGATGATTTGATTGTTTCTGTAGATAAAAATTCTTTAAAAGTCCGAACTATTGATGAGATAGCGATGGATGTTATTTTTGATCATGCCAGCAGTATTCATTGCAAAACATATCGCAATAAATTTAATGAACAACAATTGCGAGATATTCTATTCAATAATCGAGCATATCGAGTATATGGATTACAATTTTCCAATTATGATTCATATAAACTGTATTGGACTGTTCCCTTAGTTAATAATGAAACAAAATATAGAATTCGCTGCGAAGGCAATGAGTTCTATGTTGAAGTTGAAACAATTAAAGACAACGACGAAAATGGTTACAAATTGTTACGCAGAGGGTCAGTTTGAACGTTTGCATTAGTAAATTATTACACTTCTTTGGCCCCTTCAATTTGTATCTGGCACCAAAACCAGCACCAAAACCAGCACCAAAACTAACCACCAACATTTTTTCACAGCTTGAATTACTAAACACTATTTAAGTTAGGGAGTGGATCTATATTGACAAAGCTAATTTATAGTAAATAGTTAAATATTTAAGCACGACAGTGGCGACAAACCTATGACCACCGATAATTATATTCAATTCTTTTAAAGCTCTAAGTTTTTCGTCAACATGGCCCCGGCCATACTATAGTTAATATAACTTATACCTATTACCGCAGACGTACCTTAAAACAAAGATTTCTCAGTCGCATGCCGCTCCTTTAAAAATGACAGGGGCAAACATCGGTGGGGTGATGCTGATCGGTAATTTATGGTCTAGGCATGCATACCGGGGCACCAGCTATGCTATTTAGTAAAATATCATTACGACCGAGAGTTTTAATTATGCTCTCACCATAAGTATCACTAGTAAATGTGGGTCTACAAGCTGAAGCCCAATCATATGCAGCGCAATCTTTGTTAGTACAGCAAGTGTGTGAACAACGTTTGACACCCGATGGACTAGCAACACATATTTCGCTTTGACATTCAGAGGCGGTTTCACAAATTTCACCAAGTTTTTTAGTGCCTTGATATTCTGGCGGTAGACAGAATTTGTGAAAAAGCCAATCTTGTCTTGATACTTTAACTGGTTTGCAAATAATATTGTCACTATCTTCATTGTCATTGTTACGGCAATCTGCTGGAGTGCAACAAGGTTTGGCGCAAGTTTTATTGGCTAACCCTGATAAACACCAACCATTAGAACATTCATCGGTTGAACCAAGTTGAGTACAGTCCTCGCCTGGTTTTGAGCGAGTAGAAGCTGTATCACCACATACTTGATAAATATTAAAACTAAAACATTGCCCAATACCTTCGCAATCTTGATCATTGCCACAGGTTTCAAGACAGGTACTGAAGTCGGTGTCGCAAAGCCCAGAAGCACATGATTGATCAGTCAAACCACCTTCGCAATATCCACCGGGAGCAACATCGCGGGCACCATCTGAAACTTCAGCTTTAGGTATACAGGCACTACCATCACCAAGTTGGTAGCATAATGTACCTTCAGGGCAATGGTGTTGACGAGTGCAAGTTTGGCTGCAAACTTTTTTATCACCACTAATTTCCCAACAAATACGGCTTTGGCATTCGCCGTGGGTTTCGCAGGGTTCGCCAATAGCTAAACCGCTTTCGATACTTGTACTGCTGCTACCGCCCCCACTGCTGCTGGTACTGCTGCCACAACGACCTGTTTCAGTATTGCAAATATAATCTTTTGCGCAACCCGTATTAACACAGCCTAAATCACAGACCCCAGCAACACAAACAGTATTTGGTGGTGAACAACCAGAGTCATTACCACATTGCTCGGTAGTTGAAATACATTTGTCATTAGAGCATCTGCGCCCAGTACCACACTCATCAGCATTCTCTGAGCAGGGGCCGCAGTTGCCACTTTCAGCATCTTTTTGTATATTGCATATTTGGGTGCCACAGTCGGCATTTGATTTACATTTTACTGATAATTCACATATACCACCCAAGCATTCATAACCAGAGTAGCAATCATTTTCAGTATAGCAATGGATACGGTCAGGTAGTTGTTTTCGTGCACAAGAGGTAAAAATTAATCCATAGAATACAATTTGAACGGCAATAAAACAACTAAATAATAAATTTATAAAAATATACGACTTACTGGATTTACTAATAATCATGTGCTGCATTCCTAAAAGTCGTGCGTTAAGCTTAGCCTTAACTTGAAAATTTGTGGTTATTTTTTTACTTACAGTATTTACTGCTTATACGGTTACTAATGTGTCATTTAATTATTAAAAATATTAAATTTTTCGGAATATAATAGGTTTGCTATGGCTTTAACTAATGAACTATTATTAACGGTTAATATTTATGAGTTTTTTAGGGTGGCTTAAAAGTAATAGCTCAGACGAGATAGAGGGTCTTATTGAGACTCATCTTGATGGTCTGTATAGTTTGGCTTTGCGTTATATGCGAGATCGGGCCTTAGCTGAAGATCTAGTACAAGATACTGTTGTGCGTATATTGCATTTTCGCGACCGTTTCACTCCTGGCACTAATTTTAAAGCGTGGGCCTATACAATTTTAACGCATACTTTTATTCATCGTTATCGTCGACAAAAGCGTGAACGCGTATTATTAGATGGTCAGAGCAGGGTTGACGTTGACCAACAATTGCATTCTGAGCAGTCACGCGAATTTGCCTCTCGACCTGAAAATTCTTATCTGCAAAATATGCTATCTGATGATGTAGTAAAAGCTTTAGATAGCATCCCTGAAGAATATCGTACGGTAGTTATACTCTGTGATGTTGAGGGGCTAACTTATAAAGAAATCTCTGATATTATTTCAAGTCCGGTTGGTACAGTGATGAGTCGTCTATATCGTGGCCGACGCATGTTAGAGGTTAAGTTATATGATTTGGCTTGCGAGCGCGGTATTGTGCGTGGCAAGTCTCAAGATTCTCAGCAAGTAGCAAGCAACGATAAGGTGCTTGATATTAACGTATTTCGACGCCGCAAGAGCGGCTAAAGCAACGAAGGTAATCGTTATGCAAATGATGTGCATAGAAGTAGTACGTTCGATACCGTTGCTTTTAGACGACGAACTTGATCTTGCTAATGCTCAAGAAGTCGAAGCGCATATTCAACAATGTGCTAGCTGTCGGGCCGTGCTTGAACATGAAGGGCGTTTACGTTTAGCACTACTCCAAGTTAGCCAGCAGGTGACGGCTTCGGCGTCATTGCGTCGTAAAGTTAATGCCTTAATCGTTAACGAACGACCACAGTCGCGTTGGGTGCACGCTTGGCCAGCAGTTGCCGCAGCGTCATTACTAATAGTGCTTATCTGGAAAGGACAAACAACAAATCACGTTAGCGATTTAGATGTCATCGCCAAAGGGCCTGACTTGCCAATGGATGTTGTTGCTGCTGATGTAGCGCCACTGCAAGCTTACTTTAGTAGTAAACTACCTTTTGCAGTGCACTTGCCACATATTTCTGATGGTGCGGTAAATAGTTTTGGTGGCCGCGTAATGAATTTGCGCAACCGCTACGCTGCTTTTGTGCGCTACAACATGCAACGTGGTCATGTGTCGATGTTGGTTTATGAAGATAACGATGAAGACTTTCCTGAAACCGCACCGCTTTATCGCATTGGTAATGAGCGCATGTTAGTAAAACAAGTGCGTGGTTATACTGTGGCCAAATGGCGTTCAAGCGGGCTTACTTATTCGGTAGTAACTGATTTGCCGGTTGAAGAATTTTCAACCTTGGTGCGCGCTCGGCGGTAACTTTTTATTTTTAGCGCTACTCTTGCTGTTGTAAATCACCAATGGTACACATGCTCGGCTTTTAAGTGGTTTAGTTTATAATGATGGGGGGTTGCGTATAATGATTTCGTTATCAGTTACTATTATTACATTTAAAGTATTAATCGGTTCAGCTTCTGTACCGTATAATGTTATGCCAGCGCCAGCTGGTTTAGTTGCAGCGGTAAATTATAAAAATAAGCAATATGATACCGCAATTATTGCTCTTGATGATCCACAGCAAAACTCAGCAAAAATGCTAGTTACGTTAGGTCGGGCGCTGAGAGATTACTATGAGAAACAAGGGGATCGAGTTCTTGATGACCGCGATGCTTATCTCGCTTTGCTGGGTACGGCAAATCCCAAAGCGAGTTTCGATATAGCAAAGTTAAAAAAGTTATTGGCTGATGCTGAGCAGCGTGAAGCCTATTTTGATGACAAGGCTGCCGAAACCTTACGGCAGCAAGTACTTGACGCTTTTAATTCAACCATGCATCCAGACGTTGAGTTGCGTGAGATTGCTGTGGCTGCAGCCAGAGATTTAGCTATTGGATCATATAGCCAAGGCAAAAAAGAAAAAGCAGCCCTGCGGGCGCGCGAGGTTTGGCGGCGTTTCGGGCATGCACCAATTGATCAACGACGCCATTCACCAGATATTCAGCGGATCTTTGATGAACAACAGCGCCTGCTTAAACAACAAGAGCGAGTTTTATTAAGCATTACTAGCAATTTGCCAGGTACGCTATATGCTGATGGATTAGTTCTTGGGCGTACCGATGGCTTACTGGCGGTATCTTTACCTGTAGGCGATTATCGTGTCTGGCTTGATTATGGCTCTGGATGGTCGCTGCCCCATCCAGTGCAGCTTAAAGATCAGCGGGTAGAGCTAACAATTAATACTGAATTTGATAAGCGAATAAGTGTCAATGATATATTAACTGTACAGTGTGATGAGACCTGCTTTAATGATTTGACGGTAATAGCGCAACTATTGAATGTTGCTAATGTAATTGCAGTGCAGCAGGCAAATGATAAACAAGTGCAAGCATTATCTTATTTTGTAAAACCGACGCCGACATTGCATAAAGTAGATTATGCACTTAAGAATAATACTGTTGAACGTATAATTGATGATAAAATAATTGCTACTTCTGTAAAAGCAGCAAGCTTAGATAATGCGGCGCTTAAATTAATTCCCGTGCCCAATTATCGTGAAACTTTAGTGCCAAGATTTAGTCCATTATATTTAATACCTTTCGGTGGTGGCCAGTTTGCGCAAGACCGTAATGTTGTTGGCGGTATTTATTTAACTTTGCAGACCGGGCTTATAGCTTGGTATGCAGTTGAGCGTTATAATTTTAATCAAGCTAACAAGCATAATGAGCTAATAAGGGGTGAAAGCATTCGCAAACGCGCTAATCTCGCTTTGGGTGCACTCACAGCAGCGATGGTTGCTAATGTTATTGAGGCAATTATAGTGGGGCAAATTTATCACCATGAGGCACCAGAGTAAGCTTGCTGTGAACGTTAGTTAGTGGGCTAATCTTATATTTTGCTTATTTTGTTCTAATCAGCGCATAATACGATTACCCATAAAAGTTATAGATTTATAATTATTGACGCATGATATCACATTTGATAACATGATGTAATGATTCGTACTCAAATACAACTGACCACAAAGCAAATGGAGGTTTTACGCGCAGAGTCAAAGCGTCAACAACTTTCAATAGCTGAAATAATTAGGCAAGCAATTGATGCTTCTTTGGTAGGATCGATCGCCAATAATCATGTTGAAAACAAAAAGCGCGCTATTGCTATATGTGGGCAATTTGCTTCAGGTTTAGCTGATGTTTCGCAAAAACATGATGACTATTTAGATGAAGCGTTTGGCGATATAAAATGACGATTTTTATTGATACCTCAGCATTTTATGCAATGCTTGATCGTGATGATGTAAATAACCAAAGAGCAAAAGATATTTGGATTAATCTTGTTGAGACTGAAACGCCACTTATAACTAGCAACTACATTTTAATCGAAACATTTGCTTTGCTTCAACATCGCCTGGGTATTGCAGCATTGCAAGCATTTTATAGTGATGTGTTATCGTTGGTGCATCAACATTGGCTTGACAAAGAAGACCATGAAGCTGCTTTAGCTGCGATATTAGTGGCACAAAAGCGTGATTTAAGTTTTGTTGATACATCTAGCTTTCAGATAATGCGTCGTTTAGGTTTAAATGAAGTATTTACTTTTGATGCCCACTTTTCTCAGCATGGGTTTGTTATTATTTCGTAATAAACATAACGTATTAACTACCTGTCTTCATCTCTCTTGTCAGTTTAAATTTTAGATGGTAGGCGCCTTACTGTAACTTAAGAAAATGAAGGCGGTGTTTAAAGCAAACGAAAAGGCGCAAAATTATAAGTAGGTCACAAGCAGGTCAAGTGTCGCAAATTGCTACATTTGTATGATGCGGGTGTGTCGCAAAATGCGACATATTAAAATTATCTAACGGTGTAACTGGGCGAAGTTATTAGAATTCAATAGTTGGCCTAAAGTTTGCTTGCAATGCCAAGCGAGGCACTTTTAAAAATAACCCGCCTCAAAGAGGGTGCGTGCAATGCATAAAAAATTATTTAAGTTGTCATTATTTTTAACTTCAGGTTTTCTCGCTGTCGCGACTTCGCGACTTCGCGACTTCGCTAAGCTAACCTTATGTTCGCGCAGTATTCATACAATTGTATTGCTGGGTGCTGCGATGTTTATCCCTGGTTGTTTAGCACAAAGTGAAAAATACCAAGATCTTGAATGTGTTCAAGGTGATGCAAGCAAAACCTGCCCGCAAGGTCAGGTTTGTTTAGATGATAACAAATGCCATCAGCTTTGTTATGACGACCCTACGATATGTGAACAAGGTACTGAGTGTAATCAAAAAAATGGTTTATGTGAAGAGATTGTAATCAATCCCCCAAAAATTACCGGTATTGATGGCGATGGTGGTCGCAATGGCAGTGATGGTGAGTCTGATCATTATGTAACTAGCGCCTTAATCATTAAAGGCGAAAACCTAGCACAAGCCAATTTTACTTTTATAAGTAAAGACAAAGGTGGCAAAGACTATGGCGAGTTAAAAGTAAGAGAGCGTTCTGCTGATAAAGAAGTGAAAGTTGATTTGCCGGTTGGAGTCGCCGAGGGTAATTATACGCTGCGTGCTGCTAATGCCATGGGTAGCGACGAAGTGGTTATACCATTATTAAAAGGCGATCCTGGGGTTAATGGCACCTGCAATGCTTCGCAATGCACTAGTCAAGGGATACCGGATGCTGGTCGGATGACAGTATTGAAAGCGCGTGCAGCTAATAAATTACCAACTAGTGAAGCCAGTGTAATCTATGACGGCAATGAGCTAATTGGCACACCAGTAAATGGCATTTGGTTAGGGGTAATCGACCGCGCTACGCAAAAGTTAGTGCAAAGCTCTGGGTTTAGTGAGTTTTATGAGATAATTGGTAACACCACTCAGTCAATATTGGCGTTGCAAAACTTAATATCGGCAATAGACAGTATTAGCGTAGATCAAATGGCAATTATCGTAAGTCGTGGTGAAGTTTATGCGCAAATCAATCAGGTGGTAGAGATCGGTGAAACAAGTTATTTGCTTGCCGATAAGCTAAAGAAAATTGGTGCAAGTAACGCCATAACTGGATTAAGCTCAGATGATGCATTTGTGTTGGTTGGCTATCCAGGTATGGGGGTAG
>JAFGEK010000186.1 GCA_016931625.1 Deltaproteobacteria bacterium
AGATGAAAATGTAGTGACACAAAATGCCGCTAAGCCTCTATTGCCTTGATTTTAAATAACTTTATTTTTACAAGTGTCAAAGATGGAATGAGTAAGCGACTTAACGCCATATGCGAATAGATAGCAAATAGGATGCGGGAGCGTTAGCAGAAAAACGTGTCTTCAACTTTAGCCCATGTGTAATTTATGAACAAACAATTCTTAGAAGTCTACTTTTATACCAGCATAAAAAGTTCGACCGCGGTTTAAGAGCCCTGGTGGTGGCTCTGTAAAGCGACTGTTGCTATTAAATCGACTATCAAGAATGTTTTCTACTATAGTAAAAAGCTTGAATGAGTAGGGTAGCTCAACCTGAAGATGGCAATTGAGTAAAGTTACATTGGATTGATCGTAGACCAAGAAACTCGGGCTTTCAATATTAGTGGCGATAAACCCACCTATCTTTGAAGCACCACGTATAATAGCGTTAAGGTTAACCAGCAACATTTTCCAAGAATAAGACAAAGCAACCGCACCATAATCGTATGGTACAATCAGCGATGTCTTTTCTTTTTCGCGAGGCATAAGATGGGTATAAGAGGCAAGTAGGTTAAAACCATATATATCTCTGGTACGCAGCTCAAACTCGAGACCCTGCATAATCGATTCACCACTATTGCGATACGGTAGTATATTTTGTGGTGGTTGTATGATATTGTCGATCTTAGTATGGAAAAAGGTCATTGTACCTTGAGCATAATCTAAAAACTTTTGTGCATAGCCAATTTCGTAAGTAGTTAACTCTTCGGGTTTGAGTTCATTACTCGCATTTACCGTTGTCCGTTGTGGTTGCTCATATTGCTCAACAAAACTGGGGGCCCTAAAAGCTTTTCCCACCATAACCTTTAAATGCGAGTTAAGCGGTGTTAGATATACCAATGCCGCACGGGGATTAAATGATTTACCAAAATCACTGTACCAGTCATAACGACCACCAGCAGTAAACTGTATTTGCGAGAAAAGATCAATCTTGGCTTGCAGGTATCCAGCCATGTTCGTGCGATTTTCTTTTGCACGCCCCCATTGGTAAACATCACCCTGATACTGCCATGAGAAATCGTGAGAAGAAACATCTGCATTGCGCGTTGCAGCAGTGTAATTATATAGGCCCCCAGTTATAAACGAACCCTTAAGTGAGTCAGTAGATATAAATTGCCAACGCAAGTAGGTACTGCCTTCAACACTGAACCCCTTAAAATTTTTACCGAGAATATAAGTTTCATCTAGCGTCACACCGCTCGATGTACCAGAGATAGCTCCTGCTGGTAACTTGGTCCCCACCGAGAATGAATTATCATAGGCAAAAGAAGTAGCTACATTAAGATCGATATCTTGGTTGACTTCATAGCTATAAGCAAGATGCGCTGCTGAATGTTGCAACTCGGTTCGATCAGAGTACCAAGAATATGGAGTGCAACAAGACATACCTGAAAATCTACGCCCTGTGTGCGAAAGATTGAGAGTTAGCCCTTCGTACTTTAGCGATAAGGAGCTATCGAGTTCTTGTACAGGATCGCGGGCCATCGCCTTGTTGCCCATGATGTCAGTGACTTTGTGAAAGATATAGCCATCGTCGCAGTAGTGCTTGGCAAAGGCGGCTACTTTTAAAGCACCAAGTTTTTTGGCAAGGTTGATAACAACATAACGATTGTTGAGATCACCACTGGCTACCATGGCATTGTTATGCTTGCGATTGGTCTTTATATCAATAACTCCTAAAAAGGCATTAGCACCATATAGAGCAGAACCTGGTCCACGAATGATCTCAACCTGCTCAACATTTTCGATAGCGATGGGATTAATAGCGCCCCCAGTAAACATGTCGTTAAGCCGTTGTCCATCAACCAATACTAAAATATAATCATGTTCAATTGTATTACGACCCCTTACCGATATGCGAAACACCCCATTACCATTGTCAGTCGTACCCTGAAACCCAGGAACAAAGTTAAGCAATCGCTCTATAGTACGAACACCAAGACGCTTAATGTCTTTGCTAGTAAAAACTGTGACCGATGAAGGTGCTTCACTAACGCTTTCTTGCTCTTTAGAAGCAGAGGTTATACTAATATCAAGCAATTGTTCTAAGGTCATGTCATCAAATGATTTGTTTGCTTTAGTGGCGGATGAATCCGTAGGCTCTTCTTCTGCCACCGTATCTGGCTCTTTTGTATCTAAAGCCAAAGGCTCTATTTGTATATCAGAATTCTGAGCAAAAACTGGGCTTGAATTAATTATAAATATGAACATTGCAGCGATAATTAATTTATCTACTGGTAATTGTGATGACATAAAAAATCTCCGCTCTACTAGAGTGCTCAATATAGCAAGTAGATCTCGAATTATTTTTAAAAACCTACTACCGAAACTTAACACACTCAATTACAACTACTAATTGATATGATATTTAAATACATAATTAAAGAGCTAAATAATGACGAAAACCTTTTTAGCTAGCTCTACTGTCAGTTTAGTTAGATATTGGTGAATGAGGTTTGTTGCGCTATTGGCCATCACATAATGTTGCCAATGCCATTCTTTAGCGAAGAGGAGGCAAAATAAAGGTTTAATGGTCTTAGAAACACGTATGGTCTTTTTTTGCTTATAGCTGGACAATAAAATTTATCGCTATTTGGCTAATTATTACGGCCAGTTAGGCTTAATAATAGGATCTGCAGTACGCAGGTCATCTGCGTCGACAACCTCGAAGATACTGTTACCTTGCTCATCTTTTTGCCATTGTCCTATCTGACCAGCATAGGTTTGGTTCATGCCACCCACGAAGTATATCCCTCCCATGGCCGTATCAATCGGGTTATCAACCGTGGCGCCAGCAATGAAATCACGCATCTTTTTTTGATCTAAGCCGACCTCTTCAATTGCCTTCTGTATGATTTGCACGGTGGCATAGGCTGGTAGTGCACCCCAATACGCAGGGCGAGCATTATATTTAGCGATATAGGCGTCTTCAAAGGCCTTGGCTGCCGTTGAGCTTTTTGAGTTCCAGGCGCCAGCGCCCATAATCCCTTGGATTCCGTCAGGACCACCAAAATTATCTGGATTGAGCATTTGTGCTGGGCTGGCAATTAAAACGGTCGCAAAGAATACTTTAAAAGCATTAATTTGTTGTTGTTGTGCTTGCTGAATCATGGCTGTGGTATGAGAAGGATACGAGAAAGCAACAAAAGCATCGACTCCTTCTGATATAAAATCGCTAAAATATGATGTGAAATCGGTGGTGGCAGGTGCAAAGGGTTTAACGACGTAGTCAATACCTTCGGCCACTAGGGCAGGCTCAAGTGCAGCTAGGTACTCTATGCCGTGAATTTCTTCCATTTTAGCAATTCCCACCTTGGTAACTCCTAGCGCTTCCTCTTTTAAAATTTTCGCTAAGGCCGGCATTTGCGTGTCGGCGAATTGAAGCATCGAAAAGAAATAGGGCATATCGCTAATTATCTCTTTGAGTTTGGCGGCACCACCTGAGGGCGCAATCAAAAGATAGCCATGATTGTTGGCTATTTGTGAGTTATAATATACTGCCTCTGTGCCAATGGGTGGCAAGAGCAAATCTACCTCATCTTCAACAATCGCTTTTTCTGTTTGTATGCCTGAATTTTCCACATTGCTTTCATCATCGTAGACTATGATTTCAATAGGTAGTTTTTTGTCATACTTTTCTACATAGATACCACCATCGGCGTTCACGTCGTCTCTCCACATATTATATACAGTAGAATAGTTCGCTGAAGTACCAGCAAATGGTCCTGTTACCGATGTTACATGGCCAAATATGATTTTGTCTTTTTTGTCATCGTCTTTACATGCTGTTACAAGAGAAATTGTAGCTGCTAAAACAACAACACAAATTTGTCTGATCATGACGGTCTCTTTTCGAATCAATTTGAGTTAACTACCATTCCTTTGCAGCACAAAATGAAATCCCTTCTTATTGTTCAGCTACGCCTGTACAGCTTCACGTTCAAGAAGACCTAAAATTCGAATTTCAATCTTAATACAAGAAACCCTCCCCAAAACCAAAAGACACGTATTACCCTTCACGCTTACTGAAATATTAATTATATTCAACTTCACTTTCAAGTCAAATATATTTTGGCCCGTGGTAATATGCAGCGCATTAGTCTGGCTTACTTATACGCACTAATTCTAAAGCACGCTGGTAAACACGGGTTTGACGATAGTTCATTTGGTCTTTGCCTCCTTTAGCCCACACTGTCTTGCAATTCTCTGTCTTGCAATTATCGCTTGAGTCCCTTAGTTCTCGTAGTAGTCATCACTATAAATTACCTTTAGTTCAAGCTTTGGCGAAAATATTCGAGATCGATATTCGTCGCTTCTCACGCTGAGTTAACTTCGTCTGGCACCGAATTTTTAGTGATATCTAAGTCGTCTCGCCAAATCGACGCTTCGATGCTGCCGTCGCTACTCTGAACCACCACGGCTACTACAATGATTGTCACTTTCGAGGCTCAATAACGTGGCCCTACAACTCGCTGTCTACGCTTCGCCATGAGAGTTACCCCTGCACCACGCAAGACTCGCTTTTGGCTGGTGGCTAACCTTTACCAAGCATGGTTGGTACCTGCTGGATCTTTACAAAAGGTTTCTACGACTTGGTTACATCGCTTCCTCCTTTTCTAGGCTTGGCCTAGCGCACTCAGACACTGGCACTTTATACTGACACTTTTTAGTCTATGGGAATATTGCCGACTCTAAACCACCACGATATTCAAATTGCAATAATAATCGGTTATTAACAATGGTTATATTGCAAATATGGTTGAGTTGCATCTACTATTATTAGATCACCATCATAAACGAACGGTAATTTTATATTAGTAAAAACAAATTAAAACGAACAAACCGTTTCTTGATACGTTATAATCCATAATTAATCTTATGTTTGAGGAGTAATATAATAGGTGTAATTATATTAATAATAATCGTTATAATGTTGTACTTTCTCCAACAGCAATTATCATTTTTAGGGTTTAACAGAAAAGACCCCGCTAGAAATCGAGACACTCCCTTGCCCTTGTATCATTTCAAGGTTTTCACATGAAAAAGTGAACTCGCTTTCTGATGTAAAAACCGCGGCACAATTATTAGCTACATTGTAAGAGTTGTACGTAGCTTCTTCACTAGCTGCCACCATAATCTTTCCTGTAACTCCATCAATTAACTCATATGTACCTGGGCCATTATATGCGCCATCTTTTATTGATACTGAAACTTGTGGATAATCTGTAGTTAGGTGACTTGCACAAATAAACCAAGTAGCCCCCATACCTTTTTCAATTAACGTAAATCTTCCATATTCACCCGTCACATCTCCTGAA
>JAFGEK010000187.1 GCA_016931625.1 Deltaproteobacteria bacterium
CATGACAAACTACTACACCTTGCCCATGTTGATCGCGGACATTTACCCGTGCTTATACTGCGGACATATACCGTATCAGTAACACTCAAAAATTAATTGCTGACAAATATTGTTTTATTATACTACAATAAATATTTACCGAGGCACTGATTATAAATATGGCTATCATACTTAAAAATATTATTACTGAAGAGCTTCTAAATAAAGCTAGGCAAAACGATGCCGCTGCCTCTCGACAACTGTGGAATATTTGCTGGCCAATAGTCTTTAATGTTTGCACGCGCATGTTAGATAATGAATTTATCGCCACTGAAGTGAGCGTTGAAGCCCTAACCCAATTTATCATTAAATATATTCATTCGATTGAACACGCAGAGGCTGTACGCACTTATGTGCAACTTATTGCAGTTCGCCTTGCAATTAAAGAGCGTCGTCGTCAACAAAGACGCTCCCTAATGGATATGGATGAACTTGCGGCTGCAACCACACTAAATTTAGAAGAACGGGCTAATTATAAACTTTTAATACCACGACTTGAGAGTTGCTTGGCCAAACTATCTCCCAAAACTCAAAAAATTTTAAAGCTACGCTTTTTTCGTGGCATGACTAATCCCGATATAGGTAATCTTGTTGGTGCATCTAAACAATATATTGGCAGAGTATTATCAAAATCCATTTCAACTTTACGAAAATGTATTGAACGCCCTAGAACCCCACAACATTTTAGGCAATCAGGGAGTCTATTATGAATAACTCATTTAATACTATAAGTATAAATAACGAAACTATAGAGAAACTTCTGGCTTTTCGTTTGGGCGATATGCGTGAAGAAGATATAGTATGCCCAGAGCTTGCTAAATTATCTGCTACTTTATCCGGTGTTGCCAAACCAGAAGATATACAGATAGTTGATGAACATATGAAACAATGCCATGAGTGCACCCAAACTATAAGTGAGTGGCGAGCATTAACAAAAAGCAACCAACCTATTTTTTCGCAACTAAGCTCCTTTACTCTCTTTGTTAGACAACATATTAAATTTCTAAGTTTTACTTTTGTTGGTGCAATGGCAATATTTTTTGCATTATCAATTTGGCATCAAGATCTTCTTGAACATATATATCCTAAAGATACACAAAATTTTGGTCAGATTGCCATGAAGGGCGGTGATGATACTATTACCATTGCCGTACAGCGAGGCACCGAGCGGTTTAGTTTAACTAAAAACCACAATTTGCAAGATGGCGACCAAATTAGTTTCTTCTATACTACTACCAAAGATGGCTATCTTGCTTTACTCAGCGTTGAGCAAACTGGCAATACCAGCTTATTATTTCCAATAGATAGCCAACTGAGTGCCCAAATCCGTAAGGGTGCAAATATTGCCCTTCCCCATGGCGCAATCATTGAAAAACAGACCAATTGTGAATGGATAGTTGGCGTTTTTTCAGATCAACCGCTTAAACTTTCTTCAATTCTAGTTACTGCAAGACAGGCGGCTTTGCAATCTAACAATGATTGTCAATTGCCTATACGAATAATCGGTGCAAGAACGGTGATCACATGGAAATAAATCATCAGCGCTTTTATTTTACGTTCATTATATTTTTACTGCTATCTTTATCTTCAATATCACATGCAGCTGTTGTTCGTTATGCTATTGTAGTTGGCAATAACATAGGTATAGATGCTAATGGCAAACAACCTTTTCCTCCTTTGCAACACGCCGAACGTGAGGCAATATCTTTATATAATCGCTTAATCGAGTTAGCTAACTTCGATGCTTCTCATAAACGTACTATTTTATTAACCGGTGCTTCACGCGACGAAATTCTTAAAGCCGCGGCAACGATTGCATCCCAAAAAAAAGCTGATGAACAATTATATGATAAAGTTGATAGTCTTTTCGCTTTTTTCTTTTCAGGTCATGGCCAAAGTGGTCGTTTACTTTTGCAAGATAAACCGCTTTCAACTGCAGATTTAGTGCAGATTTTTCATAAAATTAATGCCACGCTGCAATTAGGTGTGTTTGATGCTTGCTATAGTGGCAGCCTCGATCAAGCAGCACTAGCAGAAAAAGGCGCAAAATTAACTCCGGGTGTTAATCTTTTTAACGAGCTGCCTCAAGAAGTTTTACTATCAGAAGGTAGTATTTGGTTAGTTTCAAGTGGTGCTGGAGAAGTAAGTTATGAAGATAGTGAACTCGGTGGCGTTTTTATGCATTTTTTCACTGAAGCACTTGAGAAAGCACCTCGTGATGGTATCGGTATTACGCTTGATAGTATTTGGGATTACACCCGTCGCAATACTGTAGCTTACACGGCAGATCGCGATCGACGACAAATACCACAACAATTTGTTACTCGTCTTAAATCAAGCGGTCCCTTATATTTAAGCTTTCCGAATAATCGTAGTTCAACTTTGATATTAGCTGAAGAATTAAAAGGACGGGTAATCTTAGAATATGCTGATGGCCAATTCTTTGAAGTCATTGATAAGCAACAAGGCGACCGTAAAGAAATTAAAATTTTTCCTGGTACTGCGAATGTAAAATTTATTGATTCAAAAGAAAATCTAATACAAGAAAGTTTTCAGTTTAATAATAATAGTATTATTATACTTCATACTCCCCAAGAGCATAGTATTATTGCTTCATTAGGCCGTAAGAGTAAAAAATTATGGGCTAAGGGATCGTATCATTCTTTATATGCTCGTGAATTTATTCCAGCCGTCACAACTTCGATAGGTGTTGAGGCACGACAAGGAATATCTTCACGAGGTATATTACTACCAGCCTCATCGGTACTTGCATCTATTCGTCTCGATCACACCCATCAATTTATATCATTAGCTTTAGGTTATGGTTACACAAAAGACCATTTTATCTCTTGGTCGTATTATTTAAATGCAATTTCAACATCAATAGTTGCTGGGATAGCAAGCGATATTAACACTAGTATAGGTGCATTTAGATTCTCAGGAGGCGCTGCATTAAATGCTACACATATGCGTCAAGAATTCGCAACTGGTGGCATACGCACTCGCTATGCATTTGGTACAGGTATCGATGCTTCAGTGTTTTATGTCAGACCGCAGTGGTCTTTACAGCTTTCACTACTAGCTGGGCCGATATGGGCTCCTGGGGTCGAGCAAGGCTCAAATTCATCATTGGCAATCTATGGCAATGGTGGGTTGTCACTACGTTATCGCTTATAAATATTAGGACGGCAAACATGAAATATATATTTATTATAATTTTTTTAAGTCTTTCTCTGAATTTTTCTCTTTCGGCCTGCCTTAATTATGACTTTTGCATACGTGATACGGATTGTATATCATGTCAAGAATGTATAAATGGTGCATGCACTGCTGTTATTTTAGGCCAAGACCCTAAAAACGACTGTCCTGGCGCTACTGCTTGCGATGGTGCTTCTCGGTGTTTTACCCTAGCTGCAGGGTTATTTTGCAATCATGACTATGAATGTGACTCAGGGCAATGCGACCTTGATGAAAACATATGCTGGGAGCCCAAACAAACCGGTGAAGAATGCAAAATCGATAATGATTGTAAAAGCAAAAACTGTGCTCATCATGGCATATGTTGCCCTACTGTGTGTAAAAGGGGTTGTGAGAGTTGTGAGTCTGGCACTTGTGAAGCAATAGCTGATGGTGAAGATCTTTATGATTTTTGCCCTGGTGTTGCTGCATGTGATGGCAATGGCCAATGTTGGGCATTGTCTGCAAAAGCTAATTGCGAAGCAGACTATCAGTGTGCAAGCACACATTGCAAAGATTACAACTGTTATGCAGCATCTATCGGCGAAGCATGTCATGAAGATTTTGAATGTCTAAGTAATCATTGTGGCGAAGAAGGTATTTGCTGCCAAGAAGCATGTACTGGTTCATGCAACTCGTGCAATAATAAATATACTTGCTTAACTATGGGTATGTGTGCCCCAATACCCAAAGATACTGACCCATTTAATTTATGCGATAGTCTATTAACCTGCGATGGCAATGGTATGTGTCAACCAGAATGGAATGGAGTTTTGCAATTTGGCGGAATTCTTTATGATGGCTTTGGTGGTCTTGTTGCTGATAATTCAGGATTTATTTATGGTGTTGGCGCTACTAATAGCATTCTTGGCTATAATTATAAAGGTGGCATGGATGCCTTTATTGCCTTATTTGATTTTTCTGGAAACAATCGCTGGACTAACCAATTTGGCGCAACCAATGATGATTATGCTGCAAGAGTAGACCTTGATGATAATGGTAATATTTATGTTTGCGGTTGGACAAGTGGCGATAGTCTAGAAGGTCAAAGCATATCAGGCGCCTCTGATGTTTTTTTGCGCAAATATAATTCTAATCATCAACTACAATGGACACGGGTGTTCGGTTCTGTTGCTGAAGATCGTTGTCATAATTTAGTAGTTGATGATGCAGGCAATGCCTATTTATGTGGTTCTGCAGATAACGCTTTACCCGGTAACCAAAGTTCAGGTGGCAGTGATGCCTTTATTGCCAAATATGATACTAATGGCGATCGCCAATGGATTACCCAATTCGGAACTGTTTATGCAGATGTAGCCATGGATATCGATACAGATGGTTCTTATTTATATATAACAGGTGCAACAAACGGCTCTTTATTCTCAACTAATCAAGGTGGTTCTGATTTATTTTGGGTTGTTTATGATCTATTCGGACAAACCCAACTTATTAAAAATCAAAGCGGCTCAGCTGCAGATGATTACGGCTGGACACTTTCGTTAGATAATAAAGGTGCAATTTATATTGCTGGTTCTACGAAAGGCTCAGTTGATGCTGAAATAAATCAAGGTGCTACTGATATTTTATTGCAAAAATATTTAATTGATGGTTCTTGGCAATGGACACGTCAATATGGCGATGCTGGAGCGCAAGAGGCCTTTGATGTAGTTTATCACTATGGCAATGTATACCTAACTGGCACTGGCTATTCTCTGGTACTATTTTCTGAGCAAGGCGAATTTATGTGGTCACAAAATGCAAACCCTACTGTAGGTCATATTTCATATGCCATTGCTGTTGATGCTGCTGATAACATTTGTATAGGCGGATACACTTTTGGTACTCTGGGCAAAAATAGTTTTGGTTTTGTAGATGCAGTATTAATCAAATATAACACCAGTGGTGATTTGTTATAAGGTTTAGCTATCTCCATTAATTTGTTGTAAAAAAACACCTCAATTAGTGATTGCAGATAATTCCATCTCGTCATATACCGGGCAACTTAAATGTTAACTCTATGGCAAACCCAAGCTTGTAGGGGGTTTTATGGCATCGAGAAAACGCGACAGTTGGGCCAGTCGGCTTGGTATAATTATGGCAGTAGCCGGTTCGGCAATAGGCCTTGGCAATTTTTTACGCTTTCCGGCTAAAGCTGCTGCTAATGGCGGTGGCGCCTTTATGATTCCGTATTTGGTTGCGCTATTGTTACTTGGCCTTCCATTAATGTGGGTTGAGTGGACTCTTGGTCGTTTTGGTGGTGGCTTTGAACACGGCACCGCACCGGGCATTTTTCATAATGTTTGGCGCAAAAACCGTTTCATTAAATACTTTGGTGTAATCGGAATTTTTGGTCCACTAGTTATCTTCATCTATTATGTCTATATTGCTTCGTGGACATTAGGTTATAGCTTTTATTCGCTTAACGGTACTATCGCTTCTATTACTGATCAGCAAACCATGCAGAGTTTTCTGCGAGGTTATCAGGGCATAGAAACTAATCAGTTTTTCAGTGGCATTTGGCCTGCTTATATCTGTTTTTTTATAACTTTTATCATTAGTTTTTGGATTATATATCACGGCATCAGAGGTGGCATTGAACGCATTTGTCGCATCGCTGTGCCTCTTTTATTTGGCTGCGCTTTAATACTCTTCATCCGTGTATTAACCTTAGGTACCCCTAACCCAGAACACCCAGATTGGAATATAAGCAATGGCTTTGGATTTTTGTGGAATCCAGATTTTAGCGCCTTAAAATCTGGAAAAGTCTGGATTGAAGCTGCAGGGCAAATATTCTTCACGCTTAGTGTAGGTATTGGCGTTATATTAACCTATGCAAGTTATCTCTCAAAAGGTGATGATGTTACTCTCTCTGGTTTAAGTGCCACAAGCATGAACGAGACCGCCGAAGTAATTTTAGGTGGTAGTATTATTATCCCCGCGGCGTTTGTATTTTTTGGCCCTACTAATATTAGCGATATTGCAGCGTCTGGTGTTTTTAATATCGGCTTTGTCACCATGCCTCTAATTTTAAATCAACTACCACTCGCTGGGTTTTTAGGTTTTTTGTGGTTTTTCTTGCTATTTCTTGCTGGTATCACTTCGTTAATATCGATTATGCAGCCAGCTATTGCGTTTTTAGAAGATGAATTTAATATCAATCGTAAAAAAGCGGTATTTATCTTTGGTAGTATTGCATTTATCTTATGCCATTTCCCTATCTTTATGCTGCAAAACGGCGTTGTTGATGAACTTGATTTTTGGGGTGGTACTTTCTTTTTGGTTTTATTCGCAACTATCGAAGTAATTTTATTCGCCTGGATACTTGGTATCGACAAGGCCTGGGATGAAATGCATCATGGCGCTGATTTGCGTGTACCGAAAGCATACAAATTCATTATCAAATATGTTACGCCAGTATTTTTATTGATTATTTTAAGTGTATGGCTATGGCAAGAATGGCTGCCGGTCATTTTAATGAAGAATGTTAGCGATACCAACAAGCCTTTTGTGCTTGGCACCCGTATTGTCTTAATGGTTCTACTGACAATTTTAGCTATCGCCGTTAAAATTGCGTGGTCACGCCGTAAAACCAAAGGAGAAGACAACTATGCAGCCTGAGGGATGGATTTTTCTTATCGCTTTTTGGGGAATTATTATTGGTATAACTATTTTTTGCTTTCACCGGATTTTCTCTAAAAAAAATATTAAATAATTGGCCTATATTTATTCTTTATTAGGTAGATATGGCAAAATTTGCGATTTGCCTGAGACAACCGCCAATACAACCTCTAGATGCGATTCATGGATTGTTGCATTATTGCAATGTAACTCATAAGCATCAATACCAAAGCTTTTTAAAGCTTTATCAAAATGTGCACGTACGCCTGCTGTTGATGGTCGTGATGCAATTCGCTTATTAACTATGTTTTCTATAACAAATGGATGCTCGCTGGTTGGATAGATAAAACCGATTTCCCGTTGTACTAAATGTAATCGTGCAATACGTTCTTTAACAATATGATTGGGAAACCCTGAAGCACGTGCCCCAGATGCCAATACTGCCCCTTGTTGGAGTAATTTAGCCCCTATTCCCATATCAGCTAACACTTGACCCATAAATGGTGGCCCGTGTTTTGCCGCAATTCTCATTAGATAGTGATCTGCAATATCTCCATTATCAGCTACTATAGATGGTGGTACTTGAAAATTTTGCCTCGAAATATCATTGACATTTAAGTTTTCATTATTTTCATTAGTGTCATTTTCACTACCACCAGACCCAAGCTTACCATCGGCACCTAATGAATGTTGCTTGTTTTGCTATCAAGTAGCATTTTAGCGAAATCAAAAAAAAATTAAACTTAATGTTGCAGCAGCGGCAAATTTAAAACTCGTAGCTGCTGATATAAAAAAAGTAATTGAAGCGCTATAGTTAAAGCACAAAATGTACGACTAGTGCAGCGAGCCTAGAATAATTACTTAAGAATATGGTATAATGAATAGCGGTAAATATACGCGCATATCACACACAGTATGTGAATGTGGTAGTACAAAGCTAAAGTGGTATGTCTTATGATCACGGTAAATCATAAAAATTTGAATGTTCAAATCAAAATTTTAACCCTTATATCCCTAGTAGTTATTTTAACTGCCTGCCCTGCTGGGCAAGCTATTATTAGTGATACTGATAACAATTCGAATGATTCGGACGGCACAAATAATGATTCAAATTCTAATAACGACCCAAACTCTACTTCGAACTCGAACTCACAAACACCTAGCACTGGCACTCTAACTGATACTATCACTACTGCTTCTGGTATCACTTGGCACTTTACTGAAAAAGTACAAGTTGGGCAGTTTATTACCGGTGATTATTATGTTGTCGGCCCGGTAACAATTGATGCAATTACACCTAAGCCTTTATATGATAATGAAGTGCCTCAATCTGAAATCGGCAACTGTGAACGCTCAATGCGTAGTGATCAGGCATATATACGCAATGGTTTTATGCTAAATCCACCTATTAGCGCTAAAGCTGCATATGATAGTGGCGTAAGAAATAATTATGATCCTAGCCTGAGAATGCATCTGCCCGTGTCTATGAAACCAGGTGACGCCTTAGTATCTACTATAAGCATGTCGATATCTGATATAGTTGATAAAATGTTAGGTAACTCAGACGGCCCTACTACCACAAGAGATTCTTTGGCTAGTGGTAGTAACTGCAATAGCAGCGATTATACTCCTATTCGTACCGCCGCGATTTTAACCTGTGTTGATAGTATGTTGCCTGCTGATACTTTTCGACCTGCTTTTGTTTCTGTCGCTGTCCCTACGCATTTCTACCAAGCGAGCAATATTAAACACACATTAATACCACAAGTAACTTGTCCAAGCTCATTACCCGATGCTGATAAATTTATCCGCTTTGTAGCGCGGCCATGGACGAGTATGGGATTTTTTCCTTTTGATAGGCCCGCTGAGAACATGCCGGTTTATGGTCGTGAGACTGCGCGAGTTGTAGGTATCTCAGCACTCATGCTTATGTGCGGCCTACCCGAAGCCAAACAGCACGCGCTATTATATGGCCTTATTCAAATTGGCATCGATCGCTTTGGCATGTTAGAAGCCGGCCATACTGGTTGGGATGCTTGGGGTGGGCATCATAGTGGTTATAAGTTTCCAATTGTATTGGCTGGTAGTTTACTTGGTGATGATCGCATGGCCGCGGTGTCATCGACTTTTTCACAAGCACATTTTCAAGAGGATGAACAAACCGGCTACGGCACTCATTGGTACACAGGTTATGGGCCTTTATTTATGGGCCACTCAGGTGTGAATACCTTAACTGGTGATCCTCTTGATCATGGCAGTCACGACTGGGGCCCATACGAACACAAACACCCAAGTACTTGGATTGATGATAATAATACTAGCGAAGGCTATCGCCGATGTTGCTCAAGTCTATCATGGGTTGGTGAAGCCCTGGCAATGCGCATGATGCATAACGAAACTAACTGGGGGCATGACGCTTGGTTTGCTTATGTCGATCGTTGGATGACTGAAAACGAAGATGAACAAGTAGCAATTATCGATGACAAAACAGGAACTAACTATACTAATGCATCTTGGGCTCGCCAAGGTCAATGCTGGGATAAATTTGTAGAAAACATGTGGGCACTCTATCGAAATAACTTACCTTAGCGTAAATCCGCCAGATTAACTCATGAAAAAATTAGAATATATTAAATTACATTACTTATAATTTCAGTTGTACCCCTAATTTGCTCATGTGTTAAATAGATATGCGGTGATAAACGCAATTTACCAAGTCGCTCGCGAACGATAATATTATGTTTAGCTAGCTCGCTTTCTAAAAAGCTAGCTTTTATATTTGATTTGCTTACTGCTAAAATACCATTTACAGGTATGGTGCTTAAATCATAAGCAGCTTTAAAACCAAGTGGCTTAAGTTGTTGCCAAATTAGCAAAGCAAGTTCATGTATTCTTGCATACGTTTTGCTATGTGTCGCCCGGCTGGTGTTACCCCACTATTATTTAGCCAAATTTGTTTCTTATTTATAGGGTACTCTTCGTAAGCTCGTTGCCAAATGTTTGGTTGTAAAGTCATATATCTTATCTATGAGTTTTTAAACTAAATTGCCATACTTTAAATTAGCTATATGCTTGCGCTAACAGCGCGTGAGAATTATTAAACAAGTTTACACGAAGAGATGATTTTTAAAGCATTCGTGTGTGTAAAATCGATAGCTCATCAATATAAGTTAAAACGATCTTAAAGTACTTTTTTGCGAAACGAAAAGCCTGTTTTCAAACAAAAATATTTCTATTGTCGTATTTCTATCGCCTTATTTCTATGGTATTTTTAGTTACTAGAGCAATTAGTAAAGATACAAAAAATTTGTTAAATCATCAGTATAAATGATGAAGTGAAAAACCTAAAATAAGGGTATACAAATGCTTAAGTTTATTAGTTCAACTCTTTCTCATTATCATTTACTTAAACTGTTTGCGTTCAAACAGCAGCAGTACCACCACCAGGTGGGCATGCTGTTCTAGAAGTATGTTTACGCCAAAAAGATGGTAGTTCTGCTTGGGCGCTATTTGATCCATCAGGTGGCAAACTCTATCAGCCATATACTCCTGACTCGCAAGTATTACCAAGTTTCGATAATAGCGGTCGACAATTCGTCGTTTGTGCGCGTGGTGCTGATATGTGGGATATGGGTATTCATTCATTGAGTGACATAGGCGCTATTGTAGATAATCCAACGTTTAAAATAATTAATCCCACAGAGATACCGACTGCAACAGATTTGTGGTTTGCAGGATGGGATAATCTTAACAAAGCTGAAAGGTCTAATTATATTTCATATCATCCAGAATCATTGTTACCAGTAGATATATTAAATGAATAGTCCCCGCTTAATAGTGAGAAATATTATACATGGCATTAATATGCTGCTATTTATTCTTATTTAAAATCAGATCTCCAATCTATATTTGTCAGTTTCTAATTTGTAGCAATCAGTTCTAAGTCCTGCTAAATTGCATCTCCGTTATGAATACAAATTCTAAAATTTCCAACAAAAATTCTTCGAATAATTCTCAAGAAAACTCTACATTGCCGTCACCTAATAATGTTACAGATCCTCCACAAAAAAACATTTTGGGTGTTAATAAAAATATTTTCTTTACCGGGCTTGTTAGTTTTTTAACTGATACCTCAACTAAGATGGTTTATTCGATTATGCCCCTGTTTCTAATGTCAATTGGGGCTTCAAAAACGACACTTTCACTAATTGAAGGGGTTGCCGAAAGTACAGCAGCTTTAGTTAAAACTGCTTCAGGGTTTTGTAGTGATAAGCTTGGTAAAAATAAACCATTCATGGCTATTGGTTATGCAATCACTGCGATAGTAACACCAATATATTCTATCGTTACTGCTCCACTGCAGGTTTTGGGTTTACGATTTATTGAGCGTGTTGGTAAAGGTATACGTACTGCTCCACGTGATAGTCTGGTCGCTGGTTCTGCGACTAAATCAAATATTGGTCGTAGTTTTGGTTTACATAAAGCTATGGATAACACCGGTGCCATTATTGGTCCGCTACTTGCTTTTACAATACTTTGGTTAATTCCGGGTGGTTTTCGTACAGTTTTTTTAATTGCCGCTATACCCGCAACTCTTGGGGTAATAACAATTTTACTACTCATTAAAGAAGCAAAAAAGAATAAAGACAGTTTATACAAACGTTTTAGATTCCGCGACTTTCCCAAACGCTATTATTTATTGCTAGGTATTATTTTTGTCTTCACCTTAGGTAATTCAACTGATGCATTATTAATCGTTAAAGCCAATGAAATCGGAATCAAGATTGCATATATTCCACTCGTCTATTTAATTTTTAATGCCGTTTCAGTGGCACTAGCTGTCCCTTTTGGGACACGTTCCGATAAAATTGGACGCGAACGCATATTAGTTTTTGGATATCTGTTATATGCAATAGTATACTTTGGTTTTGGTTATACTCATAGTATCAAAGCTATTCTTATATTGTTTGCCATGTATGGTGTCTACTCTGCTGCTACCGATGGTATTCAAAAAGCCTTTGTCGCTGATATGCTTGATGCTAATAAACGTGGTACGGGTATGGGTATTTATAACGCTATGCTTGGTTTAACTCTATTGCCCGCAAGTTTGATTGCTGGTATATTATATGATCGCATTGATTCTAGTGTTCCGTTTTACTTTGGTTCTATAACTGCTATAACTTCTGCTTTTCTAATGATTATATTCCTAAAAAGCCATAACAAATCTCAGAAGGTTAATCAACAATGATTATTTAATA
>JAFGEK010000188.1 GCA_016931625.1 Deltaproteobacteria bacterium
AAGCAGGTTTACGCGGATTGGTACGCAATCTCTGGGGATCTAAAAAGTAAGTAAATTACTTCCACATATCGGATTCAATAATTAGTTTTTCTCGTCCACCAGCTTTTAACGTACGAGTTTCATTATATTTTTTACCATTGGGGCATATTATTGATATTTTGCACTTACCGATTGGCGCATCTTTATTAAAGAAAGGCGAAACGCCAAGCATTGCCGTACCAACCGTAACTTTACAATCTGCTACGCCCTTGGCCATAACACTTAATTTGGCGCCAGTGCCAGTGCAAGGATTAGCTGCACTAGCATTATCTTTTGTTTTATCTTTGGTTTTATCCTTACTTTTGTCTTTATTTTTATTCTTATCCTTAGGGTCTTTATGTTTATCACGATCACGATTGGTAGGAGTAGGTCGCTTACTTACTGTAGCCACGGGTGTTGGTTTACGATCACGATCAAGTTCGGCCATTACTGTTACTTCACTACGACCTTGCATAGCCACAGTTAACTCATTATCTTGATATCCTTCTTTTACCACTTTCAACATATAAGAACGCGCCGGATCGAGATCCTTTATAGTTAATGGAGTTATTCCTTGACGATTAGGGCCTGAAAAAACCGTAGCGCCACTAGGTTTTGAGAGCACAATTAGATTTGCTTTTGTTACTATTGCGGTCTCTGTTGAAGCCGGGGTAGTCACTGATGTTTTAATTGGACTAAGATTTACTGTAACCGTATGTTTTTGTTCACCATCTTTTAAAATAATTTTCTCAGTTACTGCATCGTAGCCATCTTTTATAACTTCAATAGCTAATGGCTGATTACGTTCAGAATAAGTAAAAGAAATTGGCGTAATACCTTTTACTACACCACCAATTTTTACTTGAGCACCAGTAGGTACAGATAATACTTCAATAATTGCTGGCCCTATTGGTAATACCGCGGTCGTGTTGGTGGTATTAGATGTAGTAGGCTGCGTTGATGGTTGGTTGGTTGCTGCAGTCGCCGATGTTGCAGTATTGACCGAAGGGGTTGCGTTAGCTGTTGGTACTGTAGTGTTTGCAGTCGTAGTATTGGCTGTATTACTTGCACCTGCTGGTTTTTTACCACCAATTGGCTCAAGCTTAATATCAATCACTGCAGATTCTGGACCTTCTAACTCAAACTTATAGATTTTTTCTTCATAACCTTTAGCTTTTGCATGTAGCGTATGCATGCCTAAAGTTACGTTTGAGCGCGTGATAGGTGTTTGCCCACCAATTGATTGGCCATCTAGCAACAATTCAATTTTTGTAGGGTCAGAAGTAATAACTAAGGTTCCAAGCTGTGTTGGAGGCGTCGTTAACGCAACAATTAATATACCTAAAACCGACAGTAAAACCGAAATACCAACAACTAAAAAACCGACATGGCTTTTAGGCTTATCTGGTTTGCGCTTAGCTTTTGATGATGTAGATCTTACCTCGACGCGCGGTGATGGCGTGTTGACTTCATACTCACCTGCTGTCATTCCTTCGCTTGTATCATCTAAACCCACAGAAGTGGCGGCATCATTAAAATCAGCACCATTGCCTAACGATTCAAAAATCATCGTTTTTTCAGCACGGGAATCCATGGTGCCATGTACTTCAAATGTATAATCACCCATACCTCCGAGATCTAATGGTCGCTGTACCTGCATGAATTCCTCCATGCGGTGACGCTCGCGTTCGATATCGTCGGTAAATTCAGTTTTAAGCAAAGCTGCTATACGCTTGGCATTAAAAATGGTGTTATCTTCAATAAGAAATTGCTGCAGATCGTCATGCAAATCGCTAGCCCAAGCATAACGCTCATCACGATCGCGCGATAAAGCTTTTAGCATAAGCCGTTCTAATGGTTCGCTAATAGCAGGGTTTAGCTGACTTGGAGGCGTGACCTCGGCGTTTCGTACTTTTTCTAAAGTCGAAAAGTCACTTTCACCAACAAACAAACGGTGTCCGGTGACCATTTCATACAACAAAATACCTACCGCAAAAACATCAGAACGATGATCAATTTCAAGACCGCGTACCTGTTCAGGAGACATATAACCAAATTTGCCTTTGAGAACGCCGGCTTGAGTTTTACTAGCGCGATCTTCAGCCTTAGCAATACCAAAATCGGTAATCTTTACCGCACCTTCAAAGCTAATAAGGATATTTTGCGGGCTGACATCACGATGAATTACATTTAATGGTCGACCAGTTGGATCAGTTTTGCGATGCGCGTAATCTAAACCTTCACATATCTTTGCAGCAATATAAGCCGCTGCCGGAATAGGTACTGTTTGCTGTCGTTTGCGATAACTATCAAGGATTTGCCGCAAATCCTTGCCAGATACGTACTCCATAGCAATGTAATACTGATTTTCAAATTTGCCGAGTTCGTATATCTGAATGATGTTGGCGTGCGATAACTGCACCGCAATTCGTGCTTCGTCGACAAACATGTTGATGAACTCATCATCATCAGCCATGTTCGGTAAAATACGCTTAATTGCTAATACGCGTTCAAATCCTTCAACACCAAAGGCTTTGGCCATAAACACTTCGGCCATGCCGCCAACGTTAATACGATCGACTAGTAAATACCTACCAAATTGAACGGGGCCACCCTTCATTATCATCCGCAATCTGCAGCCCTCATGATAAGAAGCTGTTGTCTAACTGTCAAAGCTATTCTAGCGTTTGTCATTATTATTACTCACTACATCTATTCCCTGTCGACTCGCAAGTACATAGTCCAGTATGCTATTAATTATGAACCTAAACGACATCCTTGCCGTCGCTTTACGTGGAAATGCCTCAGACATTCACTTAAAAGCAGGTTTACCGCCAATGTTTCGAGTTAACGGATTATTGGTGCCACTAAAAGATGCCGCGCGTCTACCACCTGAGGAAATTTCAGCGATGACCCTGGCTATCATGAATAACTTTCAAAAAGAAAAATTCCGTCAAGCCAGTGAACTCGATCTTGCCTATGGCGTACCTGGACTTGGTCGTTTTCGTGTTAATGTGTTTCAGCAAAGAGGTATTATTGGCGCTGTTTTTCGCGTAATTCCGCTAAAAATCCTCACTATAGAACAACTTGGTTTGCCAAAAGTTCTTGAACAAATTTCTATGGAGCAGCGCGGACTAATTTTAGTAACCGGCACTACTGGTTCAGGTAAATCGACAACTTTAGCGGCAATGATCGATCATATAAACACCAATCGTACAGCTCATATTCTTACTATTGAAGATCCTATCGAGTTTTTAGTTCGTGACAAACGATCGATCGTAAATCAACGAGAGATTGGTGTAGACACGAATTCTTTTGCGATAGCTCTTCGTAGCGCTCTGCGTCAAGACCCTGATGTAATTTTAGTCGGTGAAATGCGTGATCTTGAAACCATTGAAATCGCACTAACTGCTGCTGAAACCGGACATTTGGTTATGTCTACGGTGCACACACTTGATGCCACCGAAACAATTAACCGTATTGTTTCAGCTTTTCCACCCCATCATCAAAAAGCTGCAAGGTTGCAACTTGCCTCTGTACTGCGCGCAGTTATTTCACAACGTTTAGTTCCACGCGCTGATGGTCAAGGTCGTGTCGCTGCACTTGAAATCATGCGCAATACCGGCCGTATTCGCGAACTGATTGAAGAACCTGAACGAGCCAAAGAAATACCTGATGCAATTGCCTCTGGCACCACCACCTATGGCATGCAAACCTTTGATCAGTCATTAATGGCCCTCTTTCGTTCCAATCTCATTTCGTATGAAGAATCATTGCGTCAAGCTTCAAATCCTGATGATTTTGCATTACGTGTTTCTGGGGTGTCTGCCACCAGCGATACTACATGGGATTCATTTGAGAAGGCACCACCGTTAGCAGCACCTGCTAGTGCAGCAACTCGCGGTGCACCACCATCAGCTAATGCTCCATTGAATATTCCAACGTTTAGTCCTAGTCCTGCTAAAACAAATACGGCAGCGCCTGCGAAAACCGCAGTAGCTCCTAATAAATCGCCAACTGCGGCTAGTGGGAATAAAAACAATGAACCGCCTGCAATTAGTATTGATGAAGATTTGTTAATTGAACGGTTTTAACATTATTTAAAAACCACTGATTTATTGTCTCATGATGGGATCCGCCTTAAGCTGACTCTTGATCTCATCTCTGTAATTGATCGATTTTATTAGGCTTTACTGGATGCCCTCTTTCGAGGGCATGACGT
>JAFGEK010000189.1 GCA_016931625.1 Deltaproteobacteria bacterium
CATAACTGGATTAAGCTCAGATGATGCATTTGTGTTGGTTGGCTATCCAGGTATGGGGGTAGGCAATGGTTCGATGGTGGTATCAAACCTCGGTGTTGCTGATGCTACCGTGTTAATCGTTGATGGTAATATTGTGGGCCCACGTACTAGTTCAAGCCTGGGTCGCACCATTAGTACCAATGAAATTGAAGACGGTGCAGTAACCGCAGCCAAACTGGCGGTGGGGGCAGTATCTAGTTCTGCGTTAGGGGCTAGTGTGGTTGGCTATGATAACATTGCTGATGGTGCAGTTAGCGCCAGCAAAGTAAGCTTTAACTATGCTGGTAGTGATTCACCCGGTGGGGTAGCAACTTCGGCAAAAACTGCCGAGACAGCTAATACTGCCAATTCAGCTACTACGGCGGGAACAGCAAGCGATGTAACTTTTAATTATGCTGGTAGTAACAGCAAAGGCGGAGCGGCAACTGGTTTGAGTTGCAGTGGTTGCATCTCTAGTGGTGAAGTTTCTAAGGGTGCAATAGCATACGATAAATTAGCAACTAGACGGGAAGAAATATATGCTGATGCACGAAGTCTAACGGAGGTATGCAGCAACTACACCTCACTTAATCATGCTTTTTGTTTCATAACAGAAATAGGTACCGCGCATTTTCAAACTGGCAACACAAATTCGTGCAGGATAGAAGGTACACCAGGAGCGCAATGGAGAATTTGTGCTAGATCTGGCGGTAACCATCAAATGAAATGTAACGCCTTATGTTTTTAAAATAACTCAAATAATTTTATGATGATGTAGAGTCACTAAGTGAATTTTTGTCACTAACGAACAAAATTAGAACATCACTATGAACACCTGCTCGATAGTTATCCCCTGTTACAACGAAGCTGCTCGTATGAACGCCAGAAGCTATTTAGATCTGCTCGTTCACCCTGATGTAAAAATAATTTTGGTTGATGATGGTTCTACTGACGATACCTGGCTATGTTTTGAGGCCATTGTCCGAAATGCTCCTGCCAATCGAGTTAAACTTTTACGTATGGATAAAAACGTTGGTAAAGGTGAGGCAGTGCGTGCAGGATTGAACCTCGCAATCAAAGAAAACTCAGATGTTGTAGGTTATCTCGACGCCGATCTTGCGACTCCTGCAAGTGAATTGCTTAGAATGTACGAGCAGCTAAATACTTGTGATGCTTTGGTGTTACTTGGTTCACGAGTAAAGCTTTTAGGCTATGAAATATCACGCAGCGTCCTAAGACATTACTTGGGACGCTTATTTGCCACGCTCGCATCATTGCTACTTAATCTTCCTGTTTATGACACTCAATGCGGCGCCAAACTTTTTTTAGTGACTCCGATATTGGTGCGGGCTTTGAGCCAATCTTTTCATTCAAAGTGGGCTTTCGATGTTGAGTTGTTAGGACGTTTGCATCGCTCGCTATTAGCTGTCGGCTCTTTCAATTCTAAGTCCTTCTGTGAAGTGCCTTTGCATATATGGCGAGACATGGGGGGATCAAAAGTAAAACCATTAGCAGCGATAAAAGCTACCGCTGAACTGTTTTTAATTGCCTGGAAACTTCGGCAATATTGTAAACTGATTTAATGAAATAAACTATCAGAATCAATCGGAGTTAAAATAAATGAAAGTATTTTTAATACACAAAGACCGTATCGCCGTTGGCATCATAATAGCCATGATGATTCTATGTGCTTTTGTGGTGAATGATTACGGAATTACCTGGGATGAAACGATTCAGCATGAATATGGTGAGCGCGTGCTTGCATTTTACACATCAGGTTTTTCTGACCATCGAGCATTGAGTTTCGGCAATCTTTACTATTACGGCGGTCTTTTAGAGGTTTTATTTGTGCTTGTTGCCAAAATTGTTCCCGCCGATATCTTTCTTATACGCCACTGCATTACAGCACTCATCGGAATTGTAGGTCTGGTTGGGGTTTACGAGCTTGGTCGACGTCTTGGTGGTCGTGCAACTGCTATTATAGCTATGCTGGTTTTGGCTTTAAGTCCGCTTTACCTTGCCGAACTTTTCAACAACAGCAAAGATTTGCCTTTTGCTGTAGGCTATATTTGGGCTGTGGTTTTTTTAATCGATTTTGGTAAATCGCTACCCAACCCATCCTTAGCGGTAAGCCTGCGTTTTGGAATTGCTGCTGGGCTAACTATGGCTTTTCGTGTCGGTGGGATGCTACTATATTTCTATTTTGGGCTCGTGCTTCTAGTCTTTTTATGGCGTCAACGCTTAAACTTGATTTCGAAACATAGTTTTTGGGTTCGATTTGGTAAACCTCTTCTGCAAGTTGCTGCGATCATTTTCATTTCGTCATATGCCTTAATGATTATTGCTTGGCCTTGGGCGCTTGTTGAACCATGGCGTCCCTTTGAGGCTTTGTCAAAAATGGTTCGGTTTGCCAGTGGCCCGAGTGAAATATTGCTTATGGGTCAATGGGTGCCAACTAAGTCACTTCCTCTAACCTATATTCCTGTTTATGCCACTATTAAAATTCCTGAGCTTGTTTTGATGGCGCTAGCAATCGGTTTTTTAAAGATTATTGTAGCTATTTTTACAAAACGCCTAGCACAATTAAAACCAACCATGGAGCAGGCATTGGTTATACTAGCAGCTATTTTCCCCTTAGTTTATGTGATTGTGCAGCACTCCAAACTTTACGATGGGTTAAGGCATCTGCTTTTTGCTATGTCGGTACTTATGGTAGTTGCGGCTTGGCAGATAATCTGGTTTTTTAAGCGTTTTATTTTGGGGAACAAAACCCGCTACTATATTTCTATATTGCTTGTGGTGTTGTATCTTGCCGCTCATTTGTCGATAATCATTCGTCTTCACCCCTACCACATGATTTACTATAACGTTATTGCAAAAGGCCCGAGTCATGCGGTTGGGCGCTTTGTTGGTGATTCTGCAGGTTTGTCTTATCGTGAGGCGGTTATGCTTTTGAGCTCACATTTATTGGCCGATAATCCCCCTAACGAGCAACAGCCGGTGCGAGTCCACGCATGTTCTAACCCGGTATCGTCAACTTGGTTTTTCCCTTTGTGGATGAAGTGGGCACAAAATATTTCTGATGCAGACTACGTGCTTTCTACTACTGCTTGCCCATGCGAACGCTCGCTTGTTGGCAAGGGTAAAGAAATTCTAGCTGTTGAGCGCTTAGGGGCAAAAATTAATATTGTGCGTAGTATGCATTGAATGATTACAAATGCTTGTACATTTAGACACGATCATCAACTCGACGCCTGTGTGGTAAACAAGGAAATCGTATAATGATTGATTGGCTGGCTCGCATAGAACAGGGCATTAAAGCACGTTGGTTCGAACTTGAATATTATAAAAAATTTGCATTTATTGTACTTGTTGTTGCAAATCCAATATTGTTTGCCATTCATTTATCGACTGTTTGGGATATAACTCCATTTTTAATGGCCTTGTGGGCCGTAGTTATGTTGCGGGTTTCCTACAACGTTGACCGCCAAGATCAAGCTAGCACGATCGGTATACTCTGTCGTACTTGGGGTTGGCTTTGGCTAGCAATGACCTCCTGGCAGCTTGTTGCACGTGTTTATGTCTATTTTACTGGTTTTACGCGTGATATCTTTCGCACGGTTAGACCGCGAGCTTTGCAAATTCCTCTATATGGTTGGGCCGAATCATTTGAATCGCTTTTTCTGGCCAATACCTAATGGAAACTGGACGCATTTGGCTCTATTTCACCCCGATACTAGCTCTAGCTGCCGCTTGCGGTGACTTTAAACGTATGCGAACCGAATCCATTGCATGGGCTTTATCCTACGCTTTGGTATTTGAATTGGCTTTCCGTCATTACCGCTAATAAGATCGATTTAGTAAATAACTACATTTAAGCCCAGCATGGTATTACCATAAGCTATCTTTACTCCTTGCCAGCATGAAATTGGAAATGGTGGGCGAAATTGCCAGCGCTAGCAATATATAAGGCCAAGCAATTGCAAGAATTATAAGCAAACAAAGATAACGCCGTGTCGGAGACCAATTGCTTATATTAATTATCTCAACATTCTCATGCCGAGACATCACGACTGCGCAGTAAACGCACGGCAACCGCTGCGACCAAGTGTGGACGTGCATTAGCCACAGCAGTTAGCAAGCGTTGGTGTTCTTTGGCAAATGTTTGTCGTTCTTTTTCGTGTCTTTCAATAATTATTTGGTAATTTTTTGATTTTGCAGATACAGCAGCCTGTTCGCGTTTTTGTGAACGGAGCAAATACCGTTCGCGATGATTTAGTACCTCTTCTGCTTGGGTAGCGGCTCGTTTCACTATTTTATCAACAGTATCGTTTGCCATTTTCTCAGCAATACTATGATTACCATCAACCAGACGTCGCCAGCGTTCGCTACTGCTGCGCAATGGAGCGGGATCCATACGATCTAATCGGCGCGTTGAATAGGTTAATAAATCTTCGAGTTCAGGTACGCGCTGCCCATTCTCATCTAAAGCTAAAGTAAATGACCGCTTATGAAAGAAAGTTGCAGATTCAGGGACATCATCAGGTAAATCTAAATCAAAACACCACAAAAAGACCGCGCCTTCTTTGGCATAACCCCGACAAATAGCTAAAGCCGCACTTTGGTCATGCGCCTCAGTTGCCCATTGGGTTGCTTGGTCAAGCAAGGGATGCCCAAAAGAACAAAACTCAACATCTTCATGGTCAAGGGCGTAAATACGCGAGAAGGTAGCAACATAACCAGACTCATAATCATCACGCCCCGCAGCACTCGGAGCGCCATCTATTGAAAATAACTGGCCACCTTGAGGTTTTACGTGCAAGCGACTATGGCCAGCATAACTTTGCACAAAGTGTTCAGTTTGCGCTTCAAGATCTTCAGGTACCAAAGCTAATATAGTATTTACTCTATCTTTTGAGAAACTGGCATGGTCGAGAATTGGATCAATATCATTATTTATTCGCTCTCGCGATTCGGCCACTAACTTATGAGTGTCGTTATAAAGAGCTTTCCAACCAGAGGCGTCACTGCCAGTAATTATTAAATCGGCAATACGATCACTAACATACTCAAGAGCATGATCAATACCGCCAACCGTGCTATCAAGCACACCAATAGATTCTTGCATAACCCGTAAAATTGCTGCTTCGTATCCACCACGAAAATATGGAACCAGCACACGCACATCTTGCATTTGTCCAACGCGATCAACACGACCTATGCGTTGTTCAATAGTTGCGGGTCGCCAAGGCAAATCGTAAAGTACAACTTTATGGCAAAATTGAAAATTGCGCCCTTCACCACCGGCTTCGGTAGAAAGCATTATGGGCGGACCTTGGTGGTCACGAAACCAAGCCACTTGTCGATCTTGATCGCGAGGTGCTAAACCACGATGAAATACAGCAATATCATTACCACAATATGGTTCAAGCGCACTGCGCAAAGCTCGTACGGCTATCGAACTCTCAACAAAAACAAGAAGTTTTTCATTTTCGTCTTGTTGGCGAATAATCTCAACCAGCCAACGCAAACGCGCATCACCAGTCGGCAAGCCTTGTTCATCGCGTGGTGATTCAGTCACTTGTTTTATATAAGGTAAAAGTTCGTTCACCAACTCAGGAGAGATGGGCTGCAAGATATCTGCTAAGGCGCGTGGGGTAGCCCATAACGCACGTAATAATTCACCTAGGTTAGTATAGCGCTCACGTGGTTCAGCAATCGTTTGCACCAATTCGAGCATGACACTCTCGCCAACATTTATTAAAACATCTTGTACTGACGTAGCTGTCAGCGCGAATGTTTCAGCATGGCGTTCAGGCAAGCCACCTACTGGGCCACGACGATTGCGTACAACATAATCGGCAATAGCGTGGCGCTCTCGTAAGAGCCCCAAAATATCTTGTGCAGCATCGGCACGTAATGCCGTTGTGGCATCTAATGAAAGAAACTTTTTAAAAGCTGCACTATCATCGGTGTCATCAGCTAAAAGCTCTTTGGCTTGTTTTATGATATTTTTTGTTAAGGCAGTTTGCTCGCTGGTTGCTTTGACTAAAGCTTGACCAACTTCACGAATGATAGCTATACGCTTGGCAGTGGCATTAAAGTCTTCAGGATTATCGAAACGGGTATTATCTAATAAGCGTAGCAGGGCATGATATTCAGCAGGATCAAGCGCCATTGGCGTTGCGGTAAGCAATAGCAGATGCTGTGTTTGTCGCGACAGTGATTCAACCAAATGATATGCCGGATTACCACCACCACCTGGTCGCCATCGCAGATGATGGGCCTCATCAATAATAACTAGGTCCCACGAAGCTGCTGCCGCTTGTTGCATAAGTTTAGGATCAGCGGCAACTTGATCTAAAGAGGCTACGATACGTTGATGCGCCTCAAATGGACTGAGATCAGGAAAATCCTGCAGAGCATCATCGATACGTTCTTCATCAAGCAGCACTAAAAGCTCGTGTGCTTTACGATAAATTTCGCCTAACCATTGAATGCATAAAGCATCAGGAGTGAGAATTAACACCCGATTGGCGCGATTAAGTGCACGTAAGCCCGCATAGATAAGGGTTGCTTCAACAGTTTTACCTAAACCAACTTCATCAGCGAGTAATAAGCGAATGCGATCAGATGCTATAGCGCGCGTTGCCACATCAACTTGATGCGGCAGCCACTGCACTCGTGTACCCAAAATTGCAGCATCACCAGCATTTTTGCCAAAGCGACTTAGAGCTAAACCTTGCATACGTGCGCGCACAACTTGCGGGTGCACCAAATTTAATGTCGCTAGCCGCTCTTTGGCACCAACATCGCGAATTTCTGGAATGAGTTCGTTTTCAACAGCTTCACTGCCATCTTCTAAGGCATAAACATGTAACCCTTCGGGGGTTACCCCAATTTTTTTCTCAACCTTACATTCAATACCTTCACGAGTGCGTACACGCTCGCCATGACCAATCTCATAATGCAATATCACATGCTCTACCCCACGAGTGGTATAAGCACGTTGTTCTTGCAGACGAACGAAGCGTACCCAAATTCGTTGAGCTTCAATTTTAGTAATTACTCCAACACCTAATGCCGGATCAGCAGGTGACCAAACCAATTGCCCTTTGGTATAAGGGATTTTCGCGCGTTTATTCATGTTGTGTATTTTTACTGGGCCATTTAAGCCTTTTTTGTTTTTGTGTTCGACGCCGGAACCTGCCAAAGCAGCACCAGAAGCGCAAGATCTTAAATGTTATTGTTTTTTTATCAATTTCATCTTCTCCTTGACGAAACATATGCTTACGCGTCAGATGCTTTTAAGTTCTTTCAGCACCGGTGAGGTAAAACCTATGCTTTTACGCAATTTTTTTATACTTTTTGCTTTAGCTACCTTCACTGCCTGCGCACATACCAATATTGCTGGCACTCAAATACCTGATACACCACAAAATCGTGAAATTGCTGCGGTAGTGAAAAAAGCCCTTAATGCCTTAACACAGCGTGATGCTGATACAGTATTGTCTTTAGTTTCGCCGCAGTATTTTGAGGACAATGGTACCCCTCAACCTGATGATGACTATGGATACGAACAATTAAAGCAATTATTACCGCAAACGCTAAAAGCTGCAAAAGAAGTATTCATTGATGCTGACTTACAAAGTATTGAGATAATAAATGGGCGTGCGCAAGCAGATTTACGTTATCGATCTCGTGCTAATCTTGAGTTACCAGCGGGTCCTTTATGGGACTCACATCGTGAATTTAATCGCATCGAACTCATTTTTGAAAACAACACCTGGAAAATTATTAGCGGATTATAAGATCCGACTTATAAAAATTAAAGTTTTCTTTAGTTATCTAAATATGCATCTATAGTCGTATCTGGATCGATTTTTAATAATTCTTTAGGGTTAACATAGTGACCTAATAATTTTACCCCAAAGTGCAAATGTGGCCCTGTTGCTCTGCCAGTAGCACCAATAACACCGATTTGCTGACCCTTAGTAACCCGTTGCCCGGCTACGACATCAAGACGATCTAAATGAAAATAAGAAGTAAACAAATCACTACCATGGTCTATAAAAATACAATTGCCGGTAAAATAAAAATCGTGTGCAGCCAAGACCACAATCCCATCATTGGCCGCAAATACCGCAACACCAACTTTGCCATCATAATCTAACCCAAAATGACGACTAGCGATTTTTCCATTGAAGATACGCCTTACCCCAAAGAGACTAGTCTCAACACCTGCTGTAGGTCGCAAAAATGGTTCGTGCCAAAGCAAAGATTTTGCACCGCGTTCATAAGCTTTAGCAATTTCTTTTTGCTCATATACAGCGCGTGCTGGTGGTTTACTTGAATATTTTGGGTCAACAGTTAGTTGGGTCTCAGGATATTTGCCTTCATTTACCAGAATATTAAATTCGATGCGTTTATGATCACAATAAAAGCGTAAAGTTAAATCGCCATTGGTGCGAAGTGGTACTGGCAGCAAAGCCTGCCAACGTTTGTTTTTCCCCCAGAGTGCAAACCAGCGACCTAACCATTTACCTGCGGTTTGATTACATTCTGTTGGTGTTGATATTGTAATTGCTAAAATATCACCGTCTTTAATCGTTTTTTTACGAGTAAGTGCAAATCCATCTTGTTCATCAGAAATTATGTCGGGTGAAATAGATTCTGCAGGTGCTGAATCTGAAGCTTCATTAGACTCTAGTTCGCTCGCTTGGTCTTTGGTGCTTAAAGTGTTGGTCTGGGCAACGTCGTTAGTTGTCGCCATGGCGCTTTTTTTATTCAACCATCCGCAAAACGAAATCAGACCAAAGATTAAAATAAATACTTTTAGATTAATGAAGGTGCACATCTATATAAAAATACCAGTATTATGGGATGTTTTAAAATAAACTGCGAGTAGGGTTATGGTTTTAGTGTTAGGTTTTAGTATCAGGTTTGGCAGGTGCCAGACACTAAATTATTGGACACTAAATTATTGCCTTTCATTCCCCGTCCCCTATTCTCTGTTCTTTAAATACGTAAGTTCAACCTCGCTTGGTTAAAGACAAAATGAAGATTTAAAGAACAGGGAACAGAGAATTA